>NZ_BAAGIR010000067.1:0-10737 GCF_054658155.1 Alkalibacterium sp. m-11 | reverse complement strand
TCACCCTTGTGACCTTAACTGAAACCATTCAAGTGTTTGTCAAGGGCAAATGCGGCTCCGATTGGTATAGTCAGTGGGCCTTCACCACCTTTAATTTTTAGTTTTCATAAAAAATTTGACAGTTCCCTCATGCATTATTATGTGAGATATCTTCTGTAATTTCTTCTCGAGAATACTATATTTACTTATCTCATTTCAATCAGCGTACTTGCTAATTTTATTTCACACTCTTATTTCAGCTAAAACACCTCTATAATTACTGTTTTACACTCCTTCAGCACTCTTATTACTTCAACCTTACCCTTATACTATACCTCCCAAAATTTTTCACTTATCAGAAATTTCATTCATATCCAGTTATCTTTCCATACTTTTATTCTACATTATTGTCTATTTACTTTATAGAACATGTCCCTGTAGATTAAATTCGATGATTTCTAAAGGCGGTGTTTTTATTGCATACAGCTATTTAGTTACATTTTACTTCAAATACTTATAAAAATTCTAAGCTATCGACAATAAAAAATAGACACTACTTGCATGATATCGATCTAAATATTTAAATTTTAGTCGGTCATGAGTTCAATCCAGTTAAAGGAGGAATTAAAATGGATGAAGAAATGAGCCTATTGGAACTGATAGGCATAGTTAAAAAACGTTTAGGGCTAATCATGTTAGGGATTTTGACAGGCATGTTATTATTAGCGGGTTACAGCTTTTACGTGTCTACACCACAATACAGCTCAACGACTCAGCTTGTCGTTAATCGCTCTCAAGATACAGAAGTCATTCAAAGAACAGATATTGAAACAAATGTGCAATTAATCAATACCTATAAAGATTTGCTGATGAGCCCGGCTATACTGGATGAGGTGACAGAAGAGCTTAACTTGCCAATTACCAGTCAGCAGTTATTAAATCAGTTAAATGTTACCAGTGAAAATAATTCCCAAGTATTTTCAATTCAGATCATCAACCCAAACCCGAATAATGCAGCAATTATTGCAAATAAAACAGCAGAGATTTTTCAGGAAAAGCTTGAAGATATCATGAGTTTGGATAACGTCACAATTTTTTCTCAAGCTAGTGTTAATCCAAATCCCGTGAGTCCAAATCACACGCTTAATTTATTAATTGGTTTCGTATTAGGAGGCGTTTTAGCCACGTCATTGGCTATATTCATTGAATTCAAAGATACTACTGTTAAAGATGAAAGTTTCATTACTGAACACTTGGGTTTAATCAACCTAGGCTGTGTTTCTGAAATGTTACCAGAAAAAATCTCAGATAAAAACCAGCAAGTTGTTCCAGAGCGATTACCGGATTCAGTCAGCGCACGTACAAAAGTTTAAGCTTTTGAATGGAGGAATACTAACATGCTTACCAAATCAAATAAAACTCTAAAAGAGTCTGATGCTCCAAGACTGATAGTAAGTGAAGAACCTAAATCTGTAATATCTGAACAATTTAGGACCATTCGAATGAACCTTAAATTTTCATTAGTAGATAAAGAACTGCGGACCTTAGTTGTAACTTCTGCTACACCTTCTTCAGGGAAGTCCACCATCAGTGTTAATTTGGCTGCTACCATTGCTTCGGAAGATAAGAAAGTATTGATAGTTGATGCTGACCTTAGAAAACCTAAAGTTCACAAAATATTTAAGGTTAGAAATCATTCCGGCTTAACATCCTTGCTTACAAATAGACACGCCAAATTGGAGAGCATGGTACACCAGACATCTATTAAAGGTTTATCCTTTATGACCAGTGGGGCAATTCCACCTAATCCGGCTGAATTACTCGGATCCAATCGAATGGCGGAGCTGCTGGATGAAATGAAATCTTCTTACGACTTAATAATATTTGACACACCTCCTGTGTTAGCAGTAACTGATTCTCGAGTGCTAGCTTCAGAAACTGATGGAGTCATCCTTGTTATCCCCAAAGGACAAGTAAAAGCAGATGAGGTAATCAGTGCTAAAGAAGCTCTTGAAACGGTTAAGTCTAATATCCTGGGAGCCGTTATGAACCGGGTTGATCCATCAAATGATCGCTATAATTACTATTATGCCAGCGAAGAATAAATCACTAAGTACGGCCTTCATTCAAATAAGAATAACCTGATTGCTGCCTTGAGATAGGAGGAGACCAGTGAATCAATTGAAGTTGCAAAAGAAAATCATAATTCCCAACCTGCTGCTTGCTGGTGCGCTTTTCTTATATGTTCTTACTTTTTACAACAACCTCTCTACCATGTCCGTTACTATCTATTTTACCTTTTTCATCAATTTTACTATTGTTATCACTGGTATTCTAAAAAGCGAGCTGGCAATTTCAATAAACAAAATAAATTGGTACTTTTTTTTAATCTTCTTGATTATCATACCCTTTTATCAGTTAAATTCAGGTTATGCTCCTCGCAGCTTATTTTTAACTGAATATGAAATTGTCTTTACTAATGTACTCATTATGATATGGTGCGTGGGATATTATGCTAGTTATAATCTCAAGAGTAAACGATACACTTTGAAGGGTAATAAAAGTCTTCCGATTCCAAAAAGTAAAGGCTTCTATCTGACTTTATTTTTCTCATCGCTTGTTTCATTTGTCTTTGCTGTAGGAATAAGTGGATTGGAAAATTTATTCATAAGAGATGCTTTGGAATTCAGTGAAAATACTTTTGGGATCCTAATCTTTTTCCTCACCCGATCAACTCCTGCGCTTAGTTTAGCTATATTCTTATGGGCTAAGAAAAAGAAAATAAAAGTATTACCAACTTATCAAACCAATTTAATTATCCTTATACTATTAATCATAACAATTATACTCAATAACCCGATTACTCTATCTCGTTTTCTCATAGGCGCTGTTTATTTAGGTCTCCTAATCAGCGCCTACGACATGTCAGTATTCAAAGGAAAACGATTTGATATATTGCTGATTTTTTCAATAGTCATTATTTTCCCTTTAATGTATGCCTTTAAATTTTATACACTCGAACAGATTCTTTCTCGAAGTGTCAGCTTAGAAATCAATAATTACAACTCGTTGGACTTTGATGCTTATCAGATGATAGGCAGAACCATTCGTTATGTCGAAGTTGTTGGTTATCAATATGGGAGTCAGCTGCGGAGTGTATTGCTGTTCTTTATGCCGAGAGATATTTGGGATGTAAAAGGCCTACCGTCAGGAGAGCTAGTGGCAACCTTTCAGAATGTATCCTTTACAAATTTATCTTCTCCAATCGTTGCAGAAGGCTTTATTGACTTTGGAATCATCGGCGTACTGCTTTACTCTTTGATATTTGGGAAAATAGCAAAGTTTATTGATTATAGGACACATACGTGCAGCAAGGATTCACAAAATATTTATTTTATTGAAATTGTATTTTCCTTTATACTTGGCTTTTTTGTTTTCATCTACAGAGGAGCATTACAGCCTTCATTTCTGGGACTGATGGGTTTTCTCCTCTTTCTAATGATGTTACATGCAGGAACAAAGCTCAGTGAATCCATTAAGAATAACAAGAAAAAACGTTAACCCAAAGCGACAAATGATACAACTAGTAGAAGGGAGATGATTCAAATGACTGTTAATTCAACGGATCCACCCTTAAGGATTGCTCATGTTCTAGGAAAGATGCATGGTGGAGGGGTGGAGGCGATGGTGATGAACTATTATCGCCATATCAACAAATCAAAAATCCAATTTGATTTCTTTGTTGATAAAGATTCCAGTATTGTCCCATATCAGGAAATTGAATCTCTTGGTGGCAGAGTCTTTGTAATCGCTCCTTATCAAAACGTTATTCAGTATAGGAAAGAACTGACCACTATTTTCTTGGAAAACAATTATAAGGTGGTACACTCCCATATTAACTCCTTAAGTCCATTTCCTCTCAGTGCTGCCAAAAAAGTCGGTATTCCAATAAGAATTGCTCACAGCCATAGCACCTCAGCACCAGGAGAAACAACAAAAAATATCGTGAAAAACACCCTCAGACCTTTCTCCAAAGTTTATCCCTCACATTATTTCTCATGCACCAATACAGCAGGCGAATGGTTATTTGGTAAAAATATTGTAAAAACAAAGCAGCTACAAGTCATTAATAATGCTATTGATGTAAACAAATTTGCATTCAATAAAGATGATAGAGAAAGTCTAAGAGTATCCTTAGGTCTTGTCGACAAATTGGTAATAGGGCATACGGGTCGGCTATGTTTTCAGAAAAATCAGGCATTTCTTATTAGAGTTCTTCATAGTTTTCTGAAGTATGAGCCCGATACAATACTGTTGTTAGTGGGAGATGGCCAGGACTTAAACAAACTGACAAACTTGGCAGAGCGATTAGGAATCAGAGAATCCGTTCTTTTTTTAGGGAATAGAGCTGATGTCCACCGATATTATAGCGCTATGGATGTCTTCGCTTTCCCTTCAAAATATGAAGGCTTTGGCATCTCAGCAATCGAAGCTCAAGCATCGGGACTGCCTGTTATCCTATCTAAGACTGTTCCTAAAGAAGCCTGCTTGAGTGATCAATGTGCTATCCTTCCTTTAAAAGAAGGAGAAGACAATTGGACAAAGAAAATTCTGGAGTTAAAAGAAAAAAGGGACAGACAATTAAACGGTGATTTTACAGATTACAGCATTGACATTATTGCAGACAATCTGGAATCCCTCTATCTGTCTCTTGTTACAGAGAGTGAGCGTGGATAAGATGAAAAAAATTGGAGTTTTTACCGATAGGTGGTTATCAGGTGGCATAGAATCTTACTTGGTGTCCAATTTTGAAAAGATGGATTTAGATGATATTCTGGTGAGTATTATTACTACTCGAAAACTCAGTCAATTGTATGATTCAAGACTTGAAAATATTGGCATTCCTATTATCGAATTATTCTCGGAAGGTAAGGATTCAGAAATTACTCGAACGGTTAAAAGTCTGAAAGTATTTGAAGAAGTCCTTAAGGCTGAGAAATTTGACGTCTTACACCTGAATATCTATAACGGAGTCTCCCTAGTCTATTCCAAACTGGCCAGAGACTGTGGCGTGAAAAAAATAATTGCTCATTCTCATAATTCGGCTCTTGGTCAAGTTAGATTAAGAGCAGCAAAGCAGTTATCGCATATTGTCGGAAAGCTGGCCTTTCAAAGGTTCGCTACAGACTACTGGGCATGCTCTGATCTGGCGGGAAAATGGTTGTTTACGAAAAGAGCGCACAGCAAAGTGTTGCTTCTGAATAACGGTATAGATACAGACTACTTTCGGTTTGATTCAGTAAAAAGGACTTCTTTTAGGCAGGACTACAATTTGTCCGAAAATGACTTTGTATTAGGTAATATTGGACGATTAAATAATCAGAAAAATCAAATATTCTTACTGGAAGTTGCTCGAGAACTCAATCAGAAAAACGTATCTTTCACACTACTCATAGCTGGAGACGGAGAGCTGCTGTCCAATTTGAAAGATAGAATAATAGATTACAGGCTCTCAGAAAAAGTAAAGCTGATAGGGACCATAGGAGACACGGCCAGCTTTTACTCGGGAATCGACATCTTTCTTTTGCCCTCATTATTTGAAGGAAACCCTATAGTGGGTATAGAGGCTCAGTGTTCAGGAGCTAAATGTCTATTGTCAGATTCAATTACCAGACAAGCCAAAGTTAACGAAATGACAGAATTTCTCAGTATTCATAGAGTATCTGATTGGGTGAATTTTATCGAAGAGAATAAGGCGAGTAGTCAAGCAAGTAGATTAAAGTCCTATCACACTGTCAAAGACAATGATTTTGATATTGTTGACACTTCAATACACTTAAAAACTAATTTACTTAAATGATTCTACTAGGGACGCATTAAATGAAAGAAAACTTTATGAACAAAGTGAATGAAAAAGAGGGATTATCATGCAGGGCAACTCACGTACAAATATGGTTGTAAAAAACATTGCCATTGGTTTATCCGGACAGATGCTTATGAAAATTTTAGCATTCGTTTCCCGAACAATTTTTATACAAATGCTTGGAGTGGTCTACCTAGGTGTGAATGGGTTATTTACAAACATATTATCCATTCTGTCGCTCGCTGAACTGGGGATAGGGACAGCTATTGTATATAGCTTATATGAACCATTAGCAAAGAAAAACGAGTCACTGGTTGAATCTCTCGTAGCATTATATTCTAAAGCTTACTTTATAATAGGCTCAATTATTTTTGTATTAGGTTTAATGGTCGCTCCTTTTATAGATTTATTCATCAGAGACCAGCCTAATATTCAGGATTTGACCTTGATTTACCTACTGTATTTGATAAGTACAACTTCTAGTTACTTCTTCGCTTACAAACGTGCATTATTTACTGCCGATCAGAAAAATTATGTTAATTTAATTTACGACAATATATTTGGTGTCATTACAGTCTTTATTCAGATGGGTGTTCTACTGACGACTGGGAATTTCGTACTGTATCTTGTTATTAAAATAGTATTCACGCTTATAGCTAATATAATGATTTCCTTTAAAGCAGATAAAGCTTACCCTTATATAAAAAATAAAACTAAAATGCCTATTCCAAAAATTAAAGTAAGAGAAATTAAAAAAAATGTCTACTCAATGTTTATGATGAGTATTGGTACAGTAGTGGTAAACGGCACAGATAATCTGGTCATTTCATCATTTATCGGTCTGGTCTGGGTAGGCTTGTATTCAAATTATATAATGATTGTTGCAGTATTGGAGGCACTGATTACTCAAATATTTAATCCCATAACTGCGAGCGTAGGTAATTTAGTCAGTCTGGAGAGCAAAGAGAAATCCCTAGAAGTTTTCAACAAAATAAATTATTTGAATTTTGTGATTTATAGTGTTGTTTGCATCAATTTATTTATATTCTTAAATCCTTTTATTAGCTTATGGATTGGACAGGAGTACATTTTATCAACGCCTATAGTACTAGTATTCGTTTTAAATATTTATTTAATGGGGATGAGAAGAACTCTTTCAGTTTACACTAGAGCATTAGGATTATTCTATCATTTTCGCTATATAGCTTTTATGGATGCCGGAATAAATTTAGTCGTTTCCCTCCTGCTGGTTACTCGATTAGGAATAATAGGTGTCTTGTTAGGAACTACGACTGCAACTATACTAACCTATCTTTTCTATGAACCTCATATTTTATTTAAACATTATTTCAAAGAAACCATCTTAATATACATCAGAAAATACTGTTACTATTTTCTAATAACTGCTTTGTCCGGATTCCTGCTTTATAATGTCACTTTACAGCTCGGCATTTCTAATTGGATCGAACTCTTTTTGAACCTTATAGTCGCAAATATATTTATGGCATTTCTTCTAGTCGTCTTTTCTATTAAAGCCGCTGAATTTAATTATTTCAGAGCAATGATTTTCAGAATATTAGGAAGTAAATATAGTCTGAGAAAATTGTAAATATTATTTCACCCCTACTTTAAGTTGTACACTCCAAAATCTGTATTATCATCCTCAAAACTACTCCAACCCTCACCAATTAAATTCATTAATCATTACTCACAATTTATTTATACATCAATTTCTATGTCTCTCATTATTGTTCATGTAATTACTACGACTAAATGTTTATAGACGTTTATCAATAAATATACGAACCATTAGGAGGGCGTATCATGTTTATCTATCGAATCAATAAAGTTGCACAAGCTTTGCCCATTGATAAAAGACAAACTGTTCTATTCCAGCTAATTAAACGAACAATTGATGTGTTTTTTTCACTACTCGCATTAATTATATTGTTGCCCATATTACTTCTCATTACAGCCTGCATAAAATTAACTGACTTCTCAAGCTCAGTCATTTTCGTGCAAGAAAGAATTGGAATCGATGGGAAAAAATTCAATATGTATAAATTCCGCTCGATGTGTCCGGATGCAGAAGATAAGCTTCAGTTGCTTCTAGACAAAAACGAAGCAGATGGGGCAATGTTTAAAATCAAGGAAGATCCAAGAGTTACTCCAATCGGAAGGGTATTAAGAAACTACAGTCTGGATGAGCTTCCTCAGTTTTACAATGTTTTAAGAGGGGATATGAGCTTGATTGGACCCAGACCTTGTCTGTATAGGGAACTCCAAAATTACACTGAACATGACAAGCTAAGATTAAAAGTAAAGCCTGGTATAACTGGTTTATGGCAAGTAAGCGGACGCAGCGGTCTATCTTTTGAGCAAATGATTGAACTTGATTTGGCCTATATAAAAACAATGTCAGTAAAAAACGATCTCAAAATTTTGATTAAAACAATGATTGTCGTGTTTAAATCAGAAAATGCTTATTAAAAAGGGCCAGAATCATAGGAAAGGAGATTTCCATGAATACATTCAGTGTTATCATGCCAGTTTACAAGGTTGAAGATTATGTGGAAAAGGCTATAGTAAGCATTTTAGCGCAAGATTATAAGGATTTTGAGTTGATTATAGTAAACGACGGTACGCCGGATAATTCAATGCAAATAGTAGAAAAATACGCACTCAAAGACAGTAGAATTAAAGTGATTAATCAGAGAAATAAAGGTTTATCGGCAGCAAGAAATACAGGGTTGAAAGCAGCGACTGGAGAATATGTCTGTTTTGTCGATAGCGATGATGAAGTAGATAGCTACCTGTTAAGTTTTACAAAAGAGATTCTCGATGAGTGTAGTCCAGACATACTTATGTTTGGGATGTATGCAGAAACAATAGCAGAGGATGAAGGTGTTTCCGAGACTGAATATTGGAAAATAGATAGAAGTAACTGGGCAAGAGAGAATTTTAAAAAATTAACAGTGGATGACACTTTCTTGAACCTAATGGGATATGCAACCAATAAACTATATAAGTTGGAGTTATTGAAGAAGCACAGTATTTTTTTTAATGAAGACATTTACTTTCTAGAAGATATCGAATTTAACGAAAAAGTCTACAAAGTTATCAATACGATGACCATTATTGATGACTGTTTCTACCATTACAAATTTCGGAGTAGAAAATCTTTAGTTAACAGTCTACAAGACAATCATTTCACATTTCTTTTAGGGGCAATTCGCTCTCGTAAAGAAATATTTGAAGATTGGGGTATGGAGCCGGAGGGAATCGCTCAAATTGTAGGAATACTTCACCTACGTGCTATAAGAGCAACGTGCTCGCTACTGTTCGAGCACAGCAATGATATTACTTTTGCTGAAAAATGTCAGCACCTTTATTTAATTTTACATGATCCATACACGGTAAGTAGAAGTGAACTATTTCCTTCAGCTAACCTCATTGATAAAGTTCTTAAAGCAGTCATTAAAAAAAGACAAGTTTATACCCTCGCTATAATAAGCAGTCTATACGGCTTTACCCATAGACATTTATCTCACTACAAAAAAAATTTAAAAGCAATGATTGTTAAATAAATGAACCGCTCTAGAAAGGAAGAGTTATTATGACTATTAAAGTTAGTGTCAGTGTTACCACATATAATCAGGAAAAATACATCAAACAGACATTGGACAGCATTCTCAAGCAGCAGACTGATTTTGACTACGAGATACTGATTAATGACGATGCTTCTTCAGATCATTCAACAGCTATTATTGAAAAATATAAGCAAACATATCCAGATAAAATTAAGCCAATTTATCAGACAGAAAACCAGTATACCCAAGGAAAAGAAGTCCACTATACTTTCAATTATACTCGAGCTCAAGGAAAGTACATTGCATATTGTGATGGTGATGACTACTGGACTGATCCTACTAAACTACAAAAGCAGTTTGATTTTATGGAGTTGCATCCTGAGGTGAGTGCTTACCTGCACGCAGGAAAAAGCGTAAACGAACAGGGAACACGTATTTTAGGTACACAATCTGCGCATGAAACAAATTGTTATTTAAAAACTGAACAAGTTATTGGCTTGCAGGGCATGTTTGCTTCAAATTCTCTGTTTATGAGAAATTACTACAATAATGATTTCAAGATGCCAGACTGGTTCAACGAAGCAAAAATTACAGATTATCCCTTGTACCTGTTTTTAACAACTAAAGGCGATATTTACTATGACAATACAGTCATGTGCGCTTTCCGACTTGCTTCTGAAGGATCTTGGACACAGCAAGTATATAAAGTTCCTGAACAGAGAATTAAACATATTGCAGACATGATTAACTTATTAAATGCATTTGACCGCTTTACTAATTACGAATACACTGCATTTATTCAGTCACAAATAAACAAAAACAAGTTTGACTGCTTGAAAATTGATAAAGGTTTAAGAAAAAAGGACCCTAAAGAATTCAATCAGGTGTACACTTTGCTATCATCCAAGGAGAAAATAAAAATTAATGCCAATCATTATCTGCCGTCAATTGTAACAATCTATAGAGTAATGAGAGACAACAGAGTAATTAGAACATTTAAACCTAGAGAGATTTTTGTCGCAGAAGAGTAGCTAAGGACGGTTTATAGTGGAGAAATTAAGTCTAGAACAACAGAAAGCCATGATGCTGGAGATATTAATTTACCTTGATCAGATTATTTCAAAGCATAATCTTAGGTATTCAGAGTGAACTAGGAAACTCCAAGGAATAATTGGGGGAATAGCTCTTAAATGAGCATACAATTGATTGGTTTTTACAGCACTATTGGATTTATCTCGTCAAACAGGTTTTGGTTTGATGGTCTAGAAAAAAAGACCAACACAAATAAACCTACGGTGTAGATTT
>NZ_BAAGIR010000066.1:0-11290 GCF_054658155.1 Alkalibacterium sp. m-11 | reverse complement strand
GCTCGGTTCAAGAGTGTTCCAATTTTGAATTCTTTAAAAAAGTGGGAAACGGTCGATTCAACCTCGTGATTTTCTGATTTTTCTGGTAAAATATTAGTCATAAGACATCTCTCCTTTGAATGTTGTTATGGTGACTACATTTTACCAAAGAGAGGTGTCTTTTTGTGTGTTTTTTGATAATTATTTATAAGAAGTTTCAATAACCGCAAGGGTTAAACCTGGATATTCAACTGCAAAACTTGAGTTAATCAATAAATTCGAACTCAAAACCTTGAGTCGCGAAAAATTCCACGATGGCTTCTCGTCTGGTTGTGTTCCCTGGGATGACCAGAATCAGGTCATCTGTTGTCCGGTACTCCTTTAGCAATGGGATGACACTTGAGTCTACACCGACCGGGTTGTCATAATGGTCCGGCTGATAATAGTCTTCGTCGTCCAGTCCTGATAGACGGAATTCCTGCATGGTGTCGTATTCAGAGTACTCTTCGAATGAAAAGTCGTCCATTAAAATGACATCATACTCCCCAGCTGTGAATTGTGCTGTAAATCGTTCAGCCATCTGACCATGAGGAGTAAATGAAGCATAAGCTGTTTCGTTTGCTCCTTCAGGTTCCAGCAGACGATTCAATTCCTGAGACAGTGGTTCTTCTTCATCAAAATCTACTTCAGGTGCCAGAACAGTCAGGTGAAAATAGGTGATCGGACGATTGATCCAGTCAACCAGGAGGTATCCGCTCACAAGGAGTGCAAACAGGCTAAGAATCACATGCCACTTGTAATAGCCCTAGAGGTAGCTGAATTTTTCTTTATTTGACTCTTCGGATTGAAGTATTTCTTTTACTTTAGTCTTTGCCATATGTTTATCGTCCTCTTTACTCTCTGCATTTATTGCTCTTACTATTTTAGCATAGGCAAAAAGCGTGTTCAATCCGGGAAGAAAGTGTGACTATTTTTATACTATTTTTTCTCGACTGTAAAATCCAGCATTTACTGATTATTGTCTGTGTCTGGAACGAAAACGGTCATGTGGTGTTTTTTCACTTCCAGGTCAATTGGTAGCGAATCGCCCTCATCTCCATCTACATTAGTAACTATTTCCTTCTCATACCCTTCTTTCAGACTGATCGATCCTTTAGAAAATTTTCTGTAAAGAACATTCTCGTCGTCCGTGACATTTCCTGTAAAAATCTTTGGCACCAGATTGATTTTTTCAGCAATCGTATCTCCTCTCACAACGACTAGATGAAGGTACCCATCATCAACACTAGCTTCTGGTATCATGGTTGTAATCCCAGCTACCGAGTTGGTGAGTGCAACTAATACGAGAAATGAATCTTCATTTAGCTTTTCACCGTCCACATCAAACTTAAATGGGTACACTTCTTTTTCATTGATTGCCTTGACGCCTTCAATGACATACGCCAGCGGACCCAGTTTAGTCTTCTTCTCGATCGGCACTTCATGTACAGCATCCGGGATGGACCCGATAGCAACGATATCAACAAAGTACTGATCATTGATCTTCCCGACATCGATCACCCGTTTTGTCCGCTCTGTCAGCTTTTCTACCGCTTTTTTTGGATTCATAGGAATATCGAGCACTCTTCCTAAATCGTTGACCGTGCCAAGAGGTATGAAGCCGAAAGGTGGACGGTAGTCTTCAGGTGCAATTCCATTGATACACTCGTTTACAGTCCCGTCTCCACCTAAAGCATAAATAGCGTCTACTTCTTCACGGCAGGCTTCTCTGGCAAAATGAGTCGCATCCCCTTCTCCTTCTGTCCATCTCAATTCTACTTCACTATATAACTTCTCCAGCTCTCTTTTGACTTCTGGACCGTATTCTTCGCCCTCTTCCTTACCGGAGGTTGGGTTGACGATTACAACTGCTTTTGTCACTAGACTCGACTCCTTCTCAACAGGCTTTTTATAATAAGTATGTGCTCCTATCAGTGTACTTGAATGTAAGAAAATAGTCGAAAAAACAGCCTCGATCAATCAGGCTCAGTAATAGGCTCTACTGTAGGCATCTAAGACAATCAAGACTGCTTATAACTTC
This sequence comes from Alkalibacterium sp. m-11, assembly GCF_054658155.1. NCBI lineage: Bacteria > Bacillati > Bacillota > Bacilli > Lactobacillales > Carnobacteriaceae > Alkalibacterium > Alkalibacterium sp. m-11. The sequence goes on along the minus strand of NZ_BAAGIR010000066.1, from coordinate 9,231 downwards.
AATTCTTTATTTACAGTTCTTTTCCATTGGTTTCGATCACTTTCTTATACCAGAAATAACTGTCTTTTTTATATCGTTTCAGTTCCTTTTCATCCAGCTCTTCTCTATCGACATAGACAAAACCATACCGCTTCTGATAGCCGTTCAACCAGCTCAGAAGGTCAGTATAGCTCCATGTGCAGTAACCAAGAACGTTGACACCGTCAGTGATGGCTTCCTGAACCGCCTTAACATGTTTTCTAAGGAAATCGATACGGTAATCATCATGGATTGATCCGTCTTCTTCTAGTTTGTCATAAGCACCCAGTCCGTTTTCAGTAATCATGATGGGGAGGTTGTAGCGGCTGTCGATTCGTCTCAAGGCGATTCTCAGACCAACAGGATCGATATCCCAGTCCCAGTCTGTCTGTTCGACGTAAGGATTGTCTGCAGATTTAAATACGCCAGGCAGTCCACTTGCTTCGCTGCTTCCTTTTTTACCTGAAGTATTCATCTTACCTGCAGACACGCCGTCAATTGGATTATGTTCGACGGTTGCGGTCTGATAATAGTTCAGTCCCATGAAGTCAGGCTTCGCTGATTTAAGAAGAGCCATGTCCCCTTCTTCAATTGCAGGTGCCAACCCTCTTCTCTCCAGATACTTCCAGACAACCTTTGGGTACTCTCCGAAAACATATACATCCATCCACCAGTGAGCATTGAACGCTTCATTGTTTTCAGCTGCCAGCTGGTTCAATGGATGACTGTCGAGCGCATATGTCGGTCCATACGCAAAGCTTGGCCCGATCTGTCCGTTTATATCAAGTTCTCTGAAGCGTCTGATAACAGATGCGTTGGCAAGGTTGGCAATATGATTGGCCTGGTACATCCGTTTCTCGTCTACTACGTTAGGTGGATGCGCGGCCATGCGGTAACCTAGCATAATAAAAATGTTCTGCTCATTCAGACTGACCCAATATTTGACTTTGTTGTTGTAGCGCTGGAACAGAATGTCCGCATAACGCGTAAAGTCTTCGATGACCTGCCTGCTTTCCCAGCCGCCGTACTTATCCTGAAGTGCTTGAGGGATATCCCAGTGATACAGTGTCAGAACAGGTTCGATGCCATGAGCCAGCAGTTCATCGATCAGTTTATCGTAAAACTCAAGTCCTTTTTCATTCACTTCACCATCGCCGTCCGGTATGATCCGGCTCCACGCTACAGAAAAACGGTAAGCCTTGAGTCCCTGCTCAGCCATAAGGGCCACATCTTCTTTATATCTGTGATAATGGTCTACAGCCACATCACCAGTGGTTCCTTTAAAAGTCTTGCCAGGAATCTGCACGAACCGGTCCCATACCGACTCCCCTTTGCCGTCTTCTTTCGCTGCTCCTTCTACCTGATAGGCAGCTGAAGCTGATCCCCAGAGAAAATTATCCGGAAATGCATCCAATGTTTGATGATCCATTCTCTCACTCCCTGTATAATATCAATTCTCTTTCAGTATAACGGATTCATAGGAAAGTACCACCTATTTCACTGAATTTTTTCTTCATAAATCATGTGTGTGAATTATAACCGAAAGAGCTTACATCCATAACTTCAATGCAGTCCTTCTTTTCAGATTCTTTCATTGTAAAGTACCTCTCATTTGTGAATTAATGAATTATTGAATTATTGAATCTCTCTCAATTTCATGGTATGCTTTTTTAGAAATAGGTTGCAGGGTAACCACGTAGAAAGGATGATGGTCATGCCCAAAGTGATGATCGTATATGCCAGTCTGACTGGTAATACTGAAGAGTGTGCGGAAATACTGGAAGAGGCTTTTCAGGAACTGGGAGCTGAAGTAGAAGTCGTAGAAAGCGTCTTTGCGGATCCTGAAGACTTTACAGATGCTGACATTGCAGTAGTTGGTACATACACCTACGGAACGGATGCAGATCTGCCGGATGAAATTGTGGACTTTTATGAAGAACTAGAAGAAGTCGATTTAACTGGTAAAATTTTTGGATCATTTGGATCAGGTGATACGTTTTATGAAAAATACTGCAAATCAGTAGATGATTTTGATGAACAGTTTGAAAAAACTGGTGCTTTAAAAGGTGCGGAGAATGTTAAAGTCAATCTGAATCCTGAAGAAGAAGATAGCGAAAACCTTAAAGCTTTTGCACAGAAACTGCTTGATGCTTACAACAATCTTTAACCTTATGCTCTGTCCCAGGATTTATCACTTTTTTGATAAGTGACTAATCTTGACGGATGGAGTTTTTTTACATTCTTTTACAAAAGCGATTTCATTGGCACTCTATTCTATGTTTATGTATACTTTTCAATAGGTACTAATTATTAAGAAAGTAGGAATGGACATGGCATTAACTGATACGTATGAAATGAATAACGGGCTGAAGATACCTGTTATGGGATTCGGGACCTGGCAGGCCAGTGATGAAGAGGCCAAGCAGTCCGTCTTATGGGCACTTGAAGCAGGCTACCGTCACATAGATACAGCAGCTGCCTATAAGAACGAAGAAGCAGTTGGCGAAGCGATTAAAGAAAGTGGTGTACCGAGAGAAGAAATTTTCCTAGCAACAAAACTTTGGAACCGTATGCATGGCTATGAGAAAACAAAAGAAGCCATTGAAAATTCTCTAAGCAGACTCGATACGGACTATATCGATCTCTACCTGATTCATTGGCCAAACCCTATCTATTCGCGTGATAACTGGAAGGAAGACAATGCTGGCAGCTGGAAAGCGATGGAAGAGGCAGTCGAGGCTGGTAAAATCAAGACGCTTGGTGTGTCCAACTTCAAACCTCACCACCTTGACCCACTGCTTGAAACAGCAAAAATAAAACCCGCTGTCAATCAAATTTTACTTAACCCGAGTGATATGCAGCCTGAAGTTGTCAAATACAACAAGGAACATGGCATCGTATCAGAAGCTTACAGTCCACTTGGGACAGGTAAAATTTTTGATGTTGAAGAACTGAAAGAACTGGCTGAAAAATATGATAAATCAATTGCTCAGCTTGTTCTGAAATGGAGCCTTCAGCATGGCTTTCTCCCTCTTCCTAAGACAGTGACGAAAGAACGCGTTTGGGAAAATGCGGATATATTCGACTTTGAAATCAGTCCTGAAGATATGGCAGTCATAGACGGCCTTAAAGGACGTGCCGGAGAAGCGACCGACCCAGATACAATCGAATTTTAATTCTGACTTATATAAAAAAACCATCAGCTGCAGCAGATTCAAAAAATCTATTGCAGCTGATGGTTTTTTAGTTTGCTTGCTCAGTCAGACTTTTGCTCCATACTTCAATAGAGTGGTCCACGATATCATTGACTTTCTCAATCAACTCTTCGTCCGGCATTTCGTATTTGCCTTGTGCAGTTAGTATGGCAAAGCCATGGACTGCCGGCCAGAGAATATCTAGAAGCTGCTCTTTATCTTCTCTGCTTCGACCTTGTGCTTTTTCATGTCTATCCAGGACAAGATGAAGCTGATTAAAAATGTATGCATGCAATGTAGTGACATTAACTTCTCTTCCCATAAATAATGCAGCGAAGAGACAGCCTTCATTTTTCGAGAATAGTATATAATTTTTACACACATCACGGATCTGCAGCTGCTCATCTTCCAGCTTGAATATACACTCATCCATTTTATCTTGAACATAAGCAGTCAAGTTGACTTTTAAATCATCCATATTCTTAAATTCTTTATAAATTGGCTGCGTGGAAGCGTTTAAGGATTCTGCAATTTTTCTTGCAGTAAATCGGTTAAATTCTTCTTCACGCATTAATTCCAAAGCAGCATCCAGTATATGGTGCTTTAAGATTCTTCTTTTTCGAGGCATCGTCTTTCTCTCCTTGTGTCTCTTGATCAATATACCTTGCCAACCTTAACTCTTAAAAAATAGCATAACATATTTAACCACACCCGAAAAGGTGCTTTGTAAGAACATTCACCTTACTCACTGTCCAGTTACAAAATCATACATTTTATTCTAATAAAAGAGCGGCATTTTAATAATAATCATATTAGACTGTGATGGCTCTTCTTTTAGATTGTGACAAACTGTCATCTATGCTAAGATTACTAAGGTGAATAAAATTTTAGGAGGAATAAATATGGTCTTACCAAATTTTGAAAATAATCTGAAAAAATATGCTGACTTGCTCGTTTCAACTGGAGTCAACGTATCCGAAGGTCACACTGTTGTATTAAGTATTGATGTTGACCAGGCCCCTTTAGCACGACTCATTACTGAAGCAGCTTACAAAAGAGGTGCGAAGGAAGTCATCGTTAAATGGACAGATGATGTAATCACCCGTTCTACTTTCAAATATGCTCCAGAAGAGGTTGTGTCGACAGTCCCTCAGTATAAAGTGGATGAGTCTCTCGATCATATCGAAAAAGGCGCCAGCCGGATCAGTGTTCGATCTTCTAACCCTGATGCACTGAAAGGTCTAGACAGTGACAAGATTGCTGCTGCTCAAAAAGCTAATGGCCGTGCCTTTTCTGCTATGCGTAAAGCAACACAGTCAAACAAAGTCAGCTGGGTCGTTGCTGCTGCATCTGGTGAAAAATGGGCTGAAAAAGTGTTCCCTGAACTGGAAACTGCCGAAGAACGCGTTGATGCTTTATGGGACGCAATCTTCAAGGCTATTCATTTATATGATGAAGACCCAGTTGCTACGTGGGCTGAAAAAGACAAGACATTGGAATCTAAAGCTGAGGAATTGAATAAAGAGCAATTTGTTGCCCTACATTACACTGCCCCAGGAACAGACTTAACAGTCGGCTTGCCGAAAGGTCACCGCTGGGAAGGCGCTGGAAGCTTGAACGTCCGTGGCGAGCGATTCATGGCTAACATGCCTACTGAAGAGGTCTTCACTGCACCAGATGCAAACCGAGTTGATGGTGTCGTTGTTTCAACTAAACCATTGAGCTATGCCGGAACGATTATCGAAGGCATGACATTCCACTTTAAAGACGGAAAAGTTGAGAGCGTGACTGCTGATCAAGGCGAAGAGGTCATCAAGAAACTGATTGAGACAGACGAAGGTGCTGCTCGCTTAGGAGAAGTCGCACTCGTACCGGACGCGTCACCTATTTCTCAGTCAGGACTGACTTTCTTCAATACATTATTTGATGAAAATGCATCGAACCACCTGGCTTTAGGTTCAGCATATGCCTTCAACCTTGAAGGTGGGACCGAAATGTCTGAAGAAGAACTGAAAGAAGCTGGCCTGAACCGTTCAGATGTACACGTCGACTTCATGATCGGATCAAACGAAATGGACATTGATGGGATCCGTGAAGATGGAACCCGCGTCCCTGTATTCCGTAAAGGTGCCTGGGCGTAATATAATAGATGTTGAAACTCACTTGCCTAGCAAGTGAGTTTTTTCTTTTTTATGGCTTTGTTTGATTGAAGAGGGTGCTCAATGGGTCATATATTGATTTATGAGGCATTGGTGGTGCTAAACTGAGGATGAATGCCTCATATACTCCTTTTATGACGGTTTGAGACGTAATAAAAAGGGACAAATGCCTCATATCTAACTTATTTAAGGCATTCGTCTGTTTTATCTGTATTTTCCCCTTATTCTTTTACATAATACGTTCCTTTTCTGCTTCCTTTTTCTATATATTCCTTTGCCAGCGTCCTCTGGATACTATCTTTAGTAAAAAAAGTCCCACACCAGTCATAAATGACCGACGTTTTTAGATCGTAATCGGGAAACAGTAGACTAAAAGTCTTGATTTCATTCGATATGATACGCGTATTCAGATCGAAGAAGCCACAATGTGGACAATAGGCTGTTCGCCTATTTTTCTTTCTCAATGTCAGACTGCACTTCGGACAATAGACACCCTTGTTTAAATCTTCAAATGTATATTCAGGCACCTGAATATACCGATCTTCAGTTTTGTGAAGACGCAATAATCTATCAGCACATGCTTTTTGAGCAGCCCGAACTGGTACCGATTGCTTATTCATTTGGATAATATATTTTCTTATCTGCTGAGGCAATAGAAGACTTCTTTGCTCCACGTTTCGATAAAGCACAAAAAAATCATTAATAAATACTAATTGACCTTCTATTGGACTATTGATATCAATTTTTTCCAGGAGCATTCTTAGTAAGGTGCAGGATCTATTGAGCTGACTCAGTGGGTTTAGTATGATGTTACCATATGGATAGCTCTTAAGTTCATTTTCGTGAAATGTGTACTCTCCCTGATAATTCTTAATTTCAAATAGCATAATTTTGTTTCCAGTTATAACAATGGCATCAATCTGAAAAGTCTGTCGATTAATCTCCAGACTTAAATCCTGCATAATCAAATGCTCATCATTTAGTTCATCGAGCAGCTTGTCAAATTTCTGCTCACCTTCAAACCCTTTGATTAAATGATTTCTATAGTCATTATCTTCCGGATTCAACCCCTTTCTAATCGCCAGCTGGTTCAATATTTTCAACTGCATAGGTTCAGTTCTTTTCTTTATTATGATAAGTACCCTCTCCTTTGATAGCCTCTATTATATATACTGTCAAAAGAGTGGAATAATGATTAAATTCAGTTAGATATATCTTATGCAACGGATCACTGTCTACTCAATTTATTAGTTGCAATACATTTTATCTGCTGTATATAAGATAGTGGGAAACAAAAAAAGAGGCGTGTGCCTCTTTTCCTACTTTTATTAGGCATTTATCTTATAACTACAATCTTTCCGCTGTTTTCTATGTCTTTCAGTCATTAACGGAATCAGTACCGTCTATTCTGCTATGCTCAATGCCTCATATCTTACTTTTATGAAGCATTGGAATCAGTTTGAGAGCCGCGAATGCCTCATAATGGAGCTTTAAGAAGCATTGAGACATAAAAGTAAGAGACGAATGCCTCATATCTAACTTTTATAAGGCATTCGTCTCCGAAATTTCTAAATTTTCATACTCATCAGCTGTTCACCGTTAGCTGGATCGGTCTTGTCGAGCCACTGGAAGCCGACTTTTTTGTAGAACCCGATTGCGGCGTGGTTATCTGGAGTCACGCTTAGAACGATTTCTGATACGTTCCAATTATTAGAGATATACTCGATGATCACACGCATTACATCTGTCCCTAAACCTTTGCCCTGCACATCATGGCTCAGCATCAGACGGTCGAGCCAGATGTATTTTTCTTCTGAATTGTACGCTCCAATCATTGCAAAGCCGATCAGATCGTTTTCCGAATAAATTCCATATGGGTGCCAGTCCAGACTCGTGTCGTAAGCAGCTTCGAGCAGTGACTGGGCATTCGACTCGATATGGACAGTCTGTTCGTCAGACACCTTCAATTCTGTTACCTCACGCCAGTTTGCCTCATTGACCTCGACTAAGCTTATCATTCCACTTACCCTTTGGTCATGTTCTGAAGTCAGCTCAAGCGACCACGGAAGAGCTTTTTGCATCGACTTTGTCCAGAAGTCCCAGTTGTGTTCGCCGGGTGCTTCCATGTAATCGTGATCAAGCCCCTGATCCTTCAGCCATGTATGCAGCGCACGATTCTCTTCGATCAAAAAGTCTTCAGTTCCGCATGCCATGAACAGCTCCGGTTTGTTGGCACACCTTTCGATCAGTTTATAAATGTCCATCTCATCAGTGATCGCGCTATAGCTTTTGCTGCCAAGAAGATGCCAGACACGTCTGTTGATCGGATTATCTTCTGACAAGTCGTGGAATGGGTCATCTTTCTGGAAAATCCGACTCGACAAGGCGATGACTTTACTGAATACATTTGGATAAGCATAGCCATTTCTCAAAGCGCCGTAGCCTCCCATCGACAAGCCGCCGATAAAGGTGTCTTCTCTTTTTTCAGAAAGCGGAAAGAGCCGCCGTGTTTCTCGAATCAGCTCTTCTCCGATGAATTTTCCGTAATTGTCTTCGCTCGGATGATCGAAGTAAAAACTGTTTTCGCCGGATGGCATGATGACAGCGATGTTGTATTCTGTCGCCCATTTGACAATCCGAGTATTCTGGATCCAGTCTTCGTGATTCCCATCCCATCCGTGAAGCAGGTACAGAGTCTTTAGAGAACCACTTGTTTCTTCAATCGGTTCCGGGTCATACAAGGATTTTGTTGAAGATGGAATCACTGCTGAAAACGAAACTTTTCTCATCAATTCGCGAGATTGAAATGTTACGTTCAATGTAGCCATGTGTCACTCTCCTATTGAACAGGTCTCACCTGCTGCCTGTCTAAATTATTTTTCGTCAGAAACTTCTTCACCGTTCAGGATAACCTTATAACTTAAGTCAGCTTTCAGTGAGTTAGCTACTGAACAGTATTTCTCGTCACTTAGTTTGACCGCACGCCATACACGGCTGGCCGGTACGTCTCCGTCAACATGGACGGTCACTTCGATTGCCGTGAAGAACTTAGGTGGTGTGTCATTTCTTTCCCCATCAGTGTCAATTTCCATACGGCTGATTTTGTCCTGATACGGCTTCAAAATCATGTACATGTCGATACCCATGCAGCCTGCCAGACCGCCTAGGACGGTCTCCATTGGTGACGCACCTGTTCCGTCTCCTCCAGCTTCCTTGCGGGCATCCATTCTGACCTGGTTCCCGTCTGGATTAGTCATCGTGAAGGCCAGATTGCCTTCCCACTTTGTTGATACTTTCATCTTATCCACTCCATTTCATCTATTCATTACTTATTAAAGGATAGCATATTTACTTGAAAAAATGCACACGCAAAAAATGTTCCTCTACATAATCATTTAGCAAATCTTATTCATAATGCTTATTTTAAAGGTTTCATACGGTCAGCATGGCTCTTGATGACTCCCCAGGACCTGACTTCTGATCGATCAGTTTGAACGGGACATTGTAATAAGCCAGTTCCATAGCCAGAACGAGTCCTGTTGGTCCAACGCCTACAATCAGTACCTCTTTTTCTGACATGCAAGTTCACTCCTTTTTATTAATCAGCTCCGTCACTTATGCTTTCAGTGTATATGAGGGGGCTGATATTGACAACTGAGACAGCAGATTCGCAGGCTAATCGTTGCTTCAGCTGCTTGCTCTATCTTTTAAATGTCTTTATGTAAATGAAAATCTATGTGTAAAATAGTTGTCGGAAAGTAAAATAGTAGGGCAAGAAATTAAAGTAGACAAAAAGAAAGAAGACCCTTAATCTAGAGATAACCACAAATCCAGAAAAGAGGTCTTCTTATGAATCAAAT
>NZ_BAAGIR010000065.1:0-11397 GCF_054658155.1 Alkalibacterium sp. m-11 | reverse complement strand
GAATGTTTGTTGGTAACTACATTTTACCAAAGAGAGGTGTCTTTTTCTGTACTTTTAAGTTCAATATTCTAACTGATCTTTACGGTAAAAGGATAGAACGTCGTTCTTAGGGGTGCGAAACTTGAGTTATATACAATTCTCAACAGCCCTACGACTACCATAATTGCAATACCTATCGAAACGGTCAGGATCAGCTGAAAACTGTCGATCGTTCCACTAGTGACAATACTGACCTGATTTCCTAGTACCGTTAAACTAGGTTCAGCTGCCGATATTATAAAACCGATCAGGAAACCCACAGTAACCAGGACATAGATACGGTTGGATTTCGCTACTCCTTTTCCTATGTATTCTCCAATAGGCGTTATAGCAATATCAACACCGACCAGAAATAGACTAAGGCCGATTACGATAGCTAGAGTGCCTAGAAAAAAGGCGATTAATAGACTTGAAGAAAACGGCACAAGGAAAAAATGAATCATCAGAACAAAGAGAAAGATAGGGGTAACTGAACGTGTGACTTCAAGCATTTTTTCAATTAGTATAGGCATGTCAGATTATTCCCCTTTTTTTTAATTTAAATAACTCCTATCGTTTCACTTAGATCCGCTACAAATAGAATACCGGAGTTTGGTTTTTCCAGTCCTAAAACCTTATTGACTTCTGTAGTAATAGCCTTGGTCTGATCTCTGGATGAAATGATCAGTACCATATCTTTTTCAGGCTCAATTTCCATATTGAATACTTTTTTTGTCTCGTACCCTCCTGCGCCATGTGCCTGAATCACTGTGCCGCCCTGGGCACCTGCTGCCTGAGCTGCCTCCATCACTATTTCAGATTGACCTTCTTTTGTAATTACAACAATCGCCTGAAACATATTATCCGGCTCCTTCGTATCTATTCCTTTATTTTCCATCTGATTCCATTCCTGGTCAAAACCTTGACTGTCAGCTGGATCGATTAGTTCAGATTGATCAGCCGCCTGTTGTTTGACAAGGCCCATTGCACCTGCAAGTGGGAGTCTGAAGCAGATCCCTTTATTTTTTCTTGTCATCCCCATAGTGTCAGCTATATGCATCATTGCTGTCTGAGCTGTCGATTCGTCAGAGATAAATACAGCTATTTCTTTTCGGACTTTATCCAGACCCAGTTTGTTCAATACTCTGCCTTGTACTGTTCCTTCCCCTCTGATGACCGTACCACCGTTAACTCCTTTTTTGGCTGCCATTTTCAGACATGTATCTCCCTGCCCTCTTTTTACAATGCAGCCTACTAATTCTACTTTCATAGTTGTTCACCTCATTTTTTAAGCTACTCTTCCAGTATAACCAATTTCGTAAGTATCTTCCACTTTTGTCAGATTGATTCATTATTAAGGACATGATCAGTCTATTTACTTTTGATAAATGGTTATTTTATAACAAAAAACACGACCACCGTTTTTCCAATAAGGAACTATCGATGGTCGTGTCCACTATTCAATTACGGCTTCATGACATAATTGAGTCATCTGCCCTATATTGTCTAGTTAATCTTATAAGTCTGGTGATGACTGGTCAGTTGAGTCAACTGTTGGTTCAACTGATGGATCTCCTGATTTATTGCTTTCTTTTTCAATTTTTTTATCAGCACGTTCAAGCTGCTTTCTGGCAAAGTCGCGTCCACCAAGTCCAAATGCCAAGGCAAAGGCTACTGCAAGTCCACCAATAATGAACATGAATGCAAAGTTCACGATGCTTGAAGCAAAGTTCAGCTGATCAAGTGCCATGAATACTGCAAAAACGATCAGGATATATTTAAGCATAACGCCTGCAAAGGGACTGCCTGTTGCTTTCTTGATTCCTGAAGCCAGCAATTGTCCTCCAACGAATGCCAGTCCAATGATGATGGCTGCAAACAGTACATTAGGCAGATAAGCAATTACTGCGCCAACGATAATGTTCAACATTTGAAGATTCAAAACATTAAGTGCTTCTACCAGGAAGAACAGACCGATCAGTACAGCAACGACTTGTCCAACTGCATGAGCTAGGTCGATATCCATATTCGCTGATTTTCTTAGATATGAAGAGTACTTGTTGAAACCTGTTCCTCTAAGCAGGTCGGTCACAATGTCTCCAACAAATTTAGCCAGCACCATACCAATAGCCAGCAGCACAACGGCTACAAGAATATTTGGTATAGCCTGAAGGATTGTATTGAGTACATCACTTACCGGCTGAGCAATCGTATCGATATCAAGAACATCCAGTGCAATCAGAATAATTGGTACTAAGATCAGGAAGTATACGATATTAGCCAATACTGATGCAATCGTTCCCTTGCTGTCTTCAACATCTGATGTAGCCGTCTCAGAACCTGAGAGTTTATTCAAGAACCGGTCAAGATTGGCAGCAACTGCAAGATTATAAACCAGATTCTTGACGAATTTAGCTGCATAGAAACCTAATACGAGAATAACAATAGCTGAGATGATATTAGGCAGGAATGCAAATGCCGTATCAAGCATATTCTGAATCGGCTGACCAATTGCTTCAAGTCCGAATGTGTAAAAGATACCTGGAAGGAAGAATACCCATACCAGGAAGTACCCTACTTTACCTAAGGCATTGACCATCGAATGTCCCTGGTTCTCGTTATTAGCTGCACCCCAGTCCTGTAATTTTGATGCAAGACCTGTTGCCTTCAGCCCTTTAATGATTGCTTTCTTCACTAGAGTAGCGACGACCCAGGCTACTAGAATAAGTAGTAACCCCATTAACAAACGAGGAAGAAAATCGATGAACGTGTTCAGTCCTCGCTGAAACGAATCTCCGACATTATCCATATTATCAAACTCCTTTTCCTTTTTTTATTGAACACTTTCAGTATAGCCAAGGTATTAATAAAGAACAAATAATATGCACTGTACTCCACCTAACAGCTTCTTCTGATAATTCCATACAAAAAAGCTGTTTCCCTCTTCTGGAGGAGAACAGCTTTCTATTCATTCAGATCCTGTCTGTCGTTATTCTGAGATTCCCGCAGCTTTCTTATTCTTCAATGTACATATACTGCGACGGTTTCTGATCAAAGTAAAATACACCAACGCCGCCTATGCCTAAATGGGCAGCCAGTACCGCTCCGATATCAAAAATCTGTGTGGTAACATCCGGAAGTTCTTCCTGTACCATTTTTTCGAGTTGCTTTGCGCTTTCAATGTCATTGACGTGACTGATCGTGACCAGCTGATCGGTAAAGCCGTCTATCCCTTTTTTCACATCTTTTATCATCCGCTTGTATATTCGGTCCTGACCTCTGACCAGTTTCTTCAGGTAAATGCCCGTTTCGTTTACAGATAGATAAGGCTTGATATTCAATGCATCTCCGGCATATCCAGCTGCTTTCGGCAGACGCCCACCTTTGACGAGCCATTTCAGATTACTCAAGGTAAAGTGATACTTGATGTGTTCTGTATTTTCTATGGTCTGGCTGACGATGGTTTCGAAATCTTCATTCTTCTTGGCCATTTCCATTGCCTGAAGAGCCAGCAGGGCCCCTCCGCCAGAGCCACCCTTGGAATCGATCACAGCGATGTTCATATCAGGATATTTTTCCAAATACGCTTCCACAGTTGTCTGTGCAACCTGATAGGTCCCGGAAAACTGACTGTAGATAGTAATGTAAATGACATCTTCTCCCCTCTCTCGGCAGGCATCAAGGGTATCGATCACAGTCTTGGGAGAAACCTGAGACGTTTTAGGAAGAATCCCTTCTTTCATATAGCCGTGCACATCTTCCAGAGACAGTTCCACCTGGTCCAGATAATCCTTTTCATTAATAATGACGCTTAATGGCAGAAAGTCATAGTCATATGTTTTTTTCATATAATTGTTCTGGTCGATGCCAGAATCGATCAGTATTCTAATCATGCGCTTTCCTCTTTTCTAATATAAATTAGTCAGTAAGTATCTCAGTAATTTCTTCTTCAGTCAGAGAATCCGTATAGTACCTGTTCCAGACCTCATGAAGATGACTGCTTGAAAAGCCGCCGTATATCGCTGTCAGCTGCTTTTTCCATTTCAGCAGCAGGTCATATGTTTTTTCAGAATGATCGGATGTCTCCTCTTCTCCATCAGCAGACTGATTTCTCAATTCAGTCAACTTATCAGCTGGTTCTTCTCCCTGAGCATCGGACGGGATGGCTTGAAAGACATCCTCTTGTGGCCTGCCTTCATTTATGGCGTCTATCAGCTCAGTCGGAATAATGACGATAGAGCTGTCTTCTACCGTCACTGCAAAAAAGAAGCCTTTCTTTATAAGTGGTGCGAAACTTTTCAGACTTTCACTGTCTTTTACAGGCAGTACGTTCTGATTGCTTTCTGAAATGATGGATAAAACTTCATCCAGAATTTCCTGATAAAGTGTCTGAGCCTGATGAAGAATATGCGGCATCAGCGCTTCAGCGACTTTTATCTTCTTCCAGCTTTTGGGTAGAGTCAGACCGTGACTGCTAGCTATCTGCATCATCTGGCTTTTAGTATAGCCCATCAGCAGATTGATCATCCTGTAGTCTCCGGAATGCTCTTTCAAACTATCGATTGTCGGTTCAGTCATCGCGTTCATCCTTTTAATTAGTTTTGACGGGTCCGTGGTCGCTAAGCTTCGATCCACTCGACATGAAGTATTTCAATTTCATAATGCTCTTCTACATCTTTCAGAGCCGCTTCGATCTGCTGCCGACAAAGCTGACGGTTGCTTCCGACTACGCCGAAGCCCAGCACAGCCTTATTGTGGAGGTCCCACTCGTCAACTTCTGCAGTTGTCAGATGATGCCTGTTTCTAATGCGATGCACGACACTTTTGACCGTGCTGCGCTTGTCTTTCAAGGAGTATGAATCGTAAATCAGAATGGTCAGTTCAACACCCATTAGAATCATTTCAGTTCCTCCTCGTAGTATCTCGTTAAATCGTAGCATGCTTTCGATCCTTGTGCAATAATTGCCTTAATTACATGCAGTTATCTGAACATATATTAGAATACTCAGTCAATTAGGATCATTGTATTGCTTTTCACTTGTATATTCGTTATCTTAGTACTTATGTAAAAGATACTAAAGTGGTTTTTAGGAGTTTTATAAATAATGAAGACATTAAATTTGTTTGACTGGTCTAAAATAGCTTACGTAGCTAGAGGGCTGCTGGTCGGCGTACTCGTCGGAATCGTCGTCAGTCTGTTCCGCGTATCCATCGAGACGATGCTGACATTCATGCGTGATGTTTATGCCTTTGCAGGAAATAATCCAGTATGGATTCTACCATTAATATTAGGTATTGCCATTATAGCATTTATTATTGCATTGATGATCAGAGACGAACCGGACATTAAAGGATCAGGGATCCAGGATATCGAAGGACAGCTTCACGGGGTATTGAAGCTGAACTGGCTGTCTATCCTCTGGCGTAAGTTTGTTGGAGGCGTGCTGTCCCATCGGTTCAGGACTTGCATTAGGTCGAGAGGGCCCTTCCATTCAGCTCGGAGGAGCGGTTGGTCAAGGGGTCAATCACTACCTTAAAGGTAACAAGTCTCAACAGAATATTCTTATTTCTGCTGGAGCAAGTGCCGGCTTATCCGCTGCCTTCAATGCCCCGGTATCAGGAATCATGTTCATACTGGAAGAAGTGCACCATAAATTTTCTAGTGTTCTTCTCCTGACTGCTTTTTCTGCATCAATTACAGCTAACTTTGTTGCCTATACGATTTTCGGTGTGCAGCCTGCGCTGGATCTCGGGTCACTTCTTCAGTTCCCTCTGGAGCATTATGCCCACTTGGTAATCATGGGGATATTTGTAGCAGTTATGGGGTGGGCTTATCAAGAAGTTCTGATGTATATGCCTAAACTTTATCAAAAAATTCCTATTCCACCTTATCTATATGGCTTTCTTCCATTTATTCTAGTTATACCCATCGGAATCTTTCTTCCTGAAATGCTTGGTGGAGGGACAGGTATTATCTTATTAATCAGTTCCGGGCGCATAAGCACACACCTGCTGGTAGGTATTTTCCTGTTTCGTTTCGTTTATTCTCACATCTCATATGGATCAGGTCTGCCAGGGGGAATCTTCATCCCAGTACTCAGCCTGGGCGCATTACTGGGAGCTATTTACGGAAACGGTGCTTTATGGATTACGGGAATCGAAGATATATTCATCAGAAGCTTCATCATCTATGCAATGGGCGGCCTTCTAACTGCCGTGACCAAAGTCCCGCTCACTGCAGTTATGCTGATCACTGAAATGACGGGGACAGTAACGCATCTGATGCCTCTTGCGGTTGTCTGTCTGACAGCGTATGTTGTCGCTGACTTTCTTGGCTCTGATCCGGTTTATGAAGAGTTGCTTCAGAAGAAAATACATCAGATTCCTAAAGTCTTTGAAGGAGAAGTCATTGAATTTGAAGTATCCGTTGAGCCGGACAGTGATCTGGATGGCATGATGGCCCGATACTTAAGACTTCCTTACGGATCGAAACTGGTTAAGGTCAGAAGACACAATAACGAGTTCATTCCGCACCAAGATACGGTATTCTGGTCAGGAGACGAGCTGTTTTTCACAGCAGACAGCGGCTTTGTATCTGAAGTCAAAAAACAGCTGGACAAATTAAACTAAACTAGCTTTAAAGGAGTTTCCAAATGAAACGCTTGAAATTTATCGACTGGTCTAGAATCAGTTATGTCCTGAAAGGGATTCTAGTGGGCGCAGTCGCAGGTGCTGTTGTCAGTGCTTTTAGAATGGCCATTTATAC
Source organism: Alkalibacterium sp. m-11 (assembly GCF_054658155.1). Lineage (NCBI taxonomy): Bacteria > Bacillati > Bacillota > Bacilli > Lactobacillales > Carnobacteriaceae > Alkalibacterium > Alkalibacterium sp. m-11. The sequence goes on along the minus strand of NZ_BAAGIR010000065.1, from coordinate 4,613 downwards.
TACATTAAACTTCATGCCGGTTATTTATTCTTATTTAAGGAACAACCCTTTATGGATCATCGGCTGGTCTCTTTTTGTCCTTTTTATAGGCTTTCTCGTTATATTGATGGGAAGAGACGATCCGGATATTCAAGGGAATGGGGTCGCTGAACTCAAAGGTCAGCTTCTTGGAACGCTGAAACTGAACTGGGTGTCTATTCTCTGGCGTAAATTTGCCGCAAGTACCCTAGTCCTGGGGCTCGGTATTCCTGTCGGTCGAGAGGGGCCTTCCATCCAGATCGGCGGGGTCGTTGGACAAGGAATTAACTCTTTTCTGAAAGGAAACAAGTCACAGGAGAGTATACTTATTTCAAGTGGTGCGGCAGCCGGTCTCTCCGCAGCCTTCAATGCGCCATTGTCCGGTCTGGTCATCATCCTTGAAGAGGTTCACCACAGGTTTTCCGGCGTACTTATTCTCACAGTGTTTTCCGCTTCCGTTACTGCGAATTTCCTGGCCTTCCATATTTTCGGGTCACAACCGGCTCTTGCGTTAGGCCGAATGGCGGAGTTTCCTCTGGAACATTATCTTTATCTTGTGCTATTAGGCGTTCTGCTTGCTCTTGCAGGCTGGGTATTTCATAAGGTGCTGTTCATTATGCCGAAAATTTATGCCAGTTTACCTGTTCCAGTTTATCTATACGGCTTTATTCCATTCATTCTGGTTATTCCTACCGGCTTTTTCTGGCAGGATATGCTTGGTGGAGGAACAGGTATCATTACTGATATTGCTTCTGTTCGAACGTCCACAACGATTCTCCTTGCAATCCTGTTATTCAAATTCATCGGCTTCCAGATCGCCTATGGATCGGGTATTCCAGGCGGCATGCTTATTCCAATGCTGACTATCGGTGCAGTACTTGGTGGCATCTTCGGAAATCTTGCTCTTAGAGGAACGGGAATGGAAGATGAATTCATCCGTAATTTTGTTATCTTTGCAATGGGTGGATTTTTCACAGCTATTTCAAAAGCTCCTCTGACAGCTATCGTACTTCTGACAGAAATTACGGGATCAATCACACAGATGATGCCAATTGCTGTCGTCTGTCTTACTGCCTATATTATTGCAGATATCCTAGGTCTTGAACCCGTTGACGAAATTACTCTATATAATAAGACCAACCGCTTTCCCACTGTTTTTGAAGGTAAACTAATCTATATGGATGTCTTTGTCGAGCCAAACAGTTATTTGGACGGTATGCAGATGAGTCAACTTACTCTTCCTTATAATGCTAAGTGTGTAAGAATCAAGAGACACCACAATGAATTCATGCCACACCGTGATACTGTCCTTCTCCCTGGCGATGAACTTCAGATTGCCTGTGATCAGGGATTCCTCGGACAGGTCAAGAAATATATAGATAAGCTGAACTGAACAATTATATAAGGGCCTTATCCGTATATACATTGCTGGACTGGATAAGGCCTTTTTTTCTACTATCAAATTAAAAAATATATGGTAAAATGATTCTCGTACACAGAATTTCAATCGACCGTTAATTAACGTAAAGGAGATTATTATGCAATTCATATGGATGGCAATTAAAGGATTATTTATCGGGATTTCAAATATCATTCCTGGAGTTTCTGGAGGAACCATGGCTGTATCCTTCGGTATTTATGACGATGTGATTCATGCGGTCACTCATTTCAGACAGGAACTGAAGCCTAGTTTAAAAATAATCGTACCACTGGTTATTGGTGCACTGACCGGGGTGGCCGGATTCTCTATCGTCATCGAATGGCTTTTGAGTAGTTACACTTTATATACGGCATTTGCCTTCGTCGGGCTGATTTTAGGTGGCCTTCCGATCTTAAGAAAATCTTTCTACAAAAGTCTTGAAGCTGAGAAGAAAACAATTGGTCCACTTCACTTTGTTCTGTTCATTATCTTCTTCCTGATTGTTACTTGGATGGGAGTAGCTGAAGTGGCCGGGGGCGGCGTACAGAGCGTCAGTCTCGGAATCGGTTCGCTGATTGCTTTGTTCTTCGTCGGCCTCATATCGGCTGCAGCCATGGTCATTCCTGGAGTGAGCGGGTCTTTGCTCATGCTGATCATTGGCTACTACTATGCTGTTATCAATACAATCAACGGGTTTACAGAAGCGCTGGTCAACTGGAACTTTGAAGCACTTGTCCCGGTCACTATCCTATTAATTACTTTTGCATTAGGTATGGTAGCTGGTATCATTCTGATCAGTAAAGTAATCGACTACTTCTTCAAGACGCAGCCCGGCTTCACTTATGCTTCAATTCTTGGACTAGTATTAGCCTCCCCTATTGCAGTAGTGGCTAATACAAATGCATTAGATGACCTGACTGGATCAGGAGCATTCTTTAGATTGGTTGTAGCCTTGGCTCTCGCTGGTGCCTGTTATGCCCTGACTTATGCCCTAGGTAAGACTAAAGACTCAACAGAAGAAATTCCTGAAGAATCCAAGCCTGTTTCAGATCAGTAAATAAATACACAAACAACTTCTATCTCAAGTCTGCTTAATTAGCATAGACTTAGATAGAAGTTGTTTTTTATAGCTAGTCGTCTTCGGGACTGTCCTCGTCTTCTTCATTCTGAAGTTCTTCGATCAATGCTTCCATCTCTGCGATTTCTTCTACCTGGTCCTCTATTATTTCATCTGCCAGCTGCTGAACGCGTTCATCTTCAAAATTCGCACGCTCACTGGTCAGGATAGCAATGGAGTGATGTGGAATCATGGATCTCATCCAGGATACTTCATTAACAGTCGTCTGGCTACGTACTAAAAACAGCATGAGTCCGAAAACGACAACTGAACCTGTCAGTATAATACTGTTCAATTTTTTATTCTTATACATTTTCCACATGAACAGCATCATGACAATCGCCATCACTGCGCCCATCATAATTGCCATATAAACACGTGTCTCACTGAAATACACATGTGAGCGTTCATATGTGTTAAGATACATAAGTCCATACATGATGAGGGTTGAAGTAAGAATCATTAATCCAAAGCGTATATATTTTTTCATTGTGACACTATCCTCTCTTGTTTTTTGCCTGGTTCAGGCTGGTAAACGTCTCGTCATCGTAAGCTACCAGATAGACTGTTTCAACTGAGTAACTGTCTGTTTCGCAAGATCTGATCGTATCGACCGCAATCTCGGCTGCTTCTTCCTTAGGGTACCCGTAGATTCCTGTACTGATTGCAGGAAAAGCTATGGTTTTCAGCTTATACTGTTCTGCCAGACTCATACTGTTCTGATAGCACGACTTCAGCTTCTCCTCTGAATCCGTCATTATAGACCGGGCCAACGGCATGGATCACATAACGGGCCGGCAGATCAAAGCCTTCTGTAATTTTCGCTTCCCCTGTATCAGCGCCATTCAGTTTTCTGCAGTCTTCTTTAAGCTTAGATCCTGCAGCCCGGTGAATCGCCCCGTCCACTCCTCCTCCACCTAAAAGAGATTTGTTAGCCGCATTGACGATTGCATCAACTTTCATCTCTGTAATATCTTCTTTGACTACCTCTATCTTCATTTCTACTCTCTCCTTTATTGTCTGCAGTCTTATAATGCATTGATGTACGTAAATGGTAAAACAACTGATCCTAATTCGCAAATATAACGAGTTCTAAACCATACCTGACTAACTCTATTTTTTATCCCTGGAGCAACTTGAGACATGCTATACTTTCTATTATATATTAGAGAATTCGCAGAAGGAGACAACTATGGAAGTCAAACAGTTAAGCAGTATTTATTATGAAGAAATGAGGCAAATCTTTGTCGATGTGTTTTCAGCTGAACCCTGGAATGACAAATGGGTAGACGACGCACAGGTGGATAGCTATCTGAAGGACCTTACCGATTACGGCAATACCCTCTCTTTCGTCTTGGTGGATGAGTCAGATGCAGTTATTGGAGGAGCACTCGGTTATGTCACAAACTGGTGGGAGGGCCGCGAGTATTATATCAAGGAATTCTTTGTCAAGGAATCCGAGCAGAAACAAGGACTGGGCAGTTTTTTTATGAAAGAGTTATCTGTTCATCTTAAGACTCTTGAAATCGACTATATTACTCTGGTCACTGATTATTCCGTGCCGGCTTTCTCATTCTACAAGAAAAATGGGTTTAAGGAATCGACTGAAACGGCTTTTATGGTCAGACGGACTCCTGACTGATTCTTGAGGTCAGACTCCAGTGGGTAAATCATTTAGTCACCTTGGATCCGCTCCTAAATCAGTAATATAAAAGAGCATGTCTCTCCTGTCACAGGTAACTTACCTGAATACAGAAAAACATGCTCTTATGTTTTTTTTATCAGTATTTACTATGCTTTATTTGTCAGTGTGTTCAGGTTGCATCGTATCGACTTTTTTACCCAACAGAAAGACTACAGCAATAACGGCCAGAAAACCGATCGGCAGGACGATAAAGATATTCATTCCGAATGCAGTTGGCAGATAGCCGATTGAACTACCCCCACTTACTCGCTAACTCTCCTTGAAGTGGGGGATTCCTGAGAACACCAACCTATCGGTCGGTTACTTTATCAGGCTAACCCCGTAATCCCTACGGTTAATCGCAACGCTTCGTT
>NZ_BAAGIR010000064.1:0-11479 GCF_054658155.1 Alkalibacterium sp. m-11 | reverse complement strand
ATTTCTTCCCATGTCAACGCTCTCCTTTGAACTCATATAGTTGGGTTCATTATACAATAAAGAACCCTATAAAATAGAGAACGAATAAGGGTTTTTTATCCGTGTCTATTCTATAGGGTCCAGTTTAAACATAATTGAGGAGTTTTAATATGATTAGAGAAGCATCCCGTCAAGATGCAGAAGCAATCGTTGATTTATTTAAAGTGATTCTGACAGATATGGAACTGCCGATCATGTCTCAAGTAACTTGGGATGATCTGCGGCCTGCAATGGTTCATGCTGTTCGAAGTGAATCGTTTATTCAAGGGTACAAAAATGCCCTTTTAAAAGAGATCGATGGAGAAATAGCCGGTTTCTGCTTTTCCTACCCAGGGGGAAGTGCCGATCAGTATGATCAGCTGTCAGACTTGATATCGGCCTACAAGCTCCCTCCTTTTGAAACATTTATCGAAGGTGAGACTTTCGAAGGCGAATGGTATCTTGATTCCATCGTAACGAAGGATACGTTCAGAGGAAAAGGAATAGGTAAAGAACTGATGCAGGCGGTTTATGACAAAGCGAAATCAGAAGGCTTTACAGTGGTCGGACTCAATGTCGACCATGATAATCCCCGGGCTCTGAAGCTTTACGAAGCACAAGGCTTTCAGAAGGTAAAGGAAGTCATGATTGCCGGCCATCATTACGATCATATGCAGAAGAAGGTATAGACAGGAATACTGGTATAATTGTGAACTGACCGAGTGATCAGTTGCAAATTGAACAGGACTGATTTTTAAAAATAAGCCCGAAGACTGGCAAAAACTCAGTCTTCGGGCTTTTAGACTATCGGGATTACTTGTTTGACCAAAGCAGTCTTTTTACTCTCAGCCAGACCGGATGCATGAAACTGAGACTGTATTTCTGCTGCTTCATATCATTCCAGACAGTGGATTTATTCTGACCGTAGTGATCCAGCAGCTGAGAAATGAGACAGGCTACAGGTGCAATTTTCTCATTCTGAAAATCGAGGATATAAAATTCTCCAGTGAATGACACGCATTTTTCGATAGACAGAATCTGCTTTCCGAATCGTCTGACGGAGAAAATTTGTTTATCGTAATCACCTGTGATAATCCAGTTGAGTCGTGTAACTGTAAAGTATGGGTGAGTCATTCCACGAAGACCTTTACGTTTCTTTATTGTTCCGATTTTCTTTCCATCCTGAAACAGACGGAACTTAGGAAAAACTGAGAGTTTGACTTGTCTGGCTTCTATGATCCGTTTTCCGTCCATAGAGTAGACAGTCAGCCTGTCTCCGAGTCTGCCCCATTTTCCGACAATCAGGTATATTTTTTCACCTGCAGCATCTTTTACGATCATCCGGTCCTGCAAGGTCTGGTATTCCTTGTTGATAAATAGCCGAACCATTTCTATCACCTCTAGGTCGTCAAACGTGTACGGTGCTTTTATTTATTATACCACTATTACATAAGAATAGAAAAAAAGAAAAACTTCACGTGCTGTTCAGTTTCAAAATGAAAAAGAGTGCCTCAAAAAGACACTCTCGAGAATTACCGGTGGCGTGCTTCAGTCACAGCCGTCAGATCGTTGAGCGCTTTGACTACCGCATCGAGCTTATTTTCCATGCGATGAAGCAGCACCAGTGAAATGAAGATAGGAAATCCTACATTAGCAATCATGTCGATCATCGCCGGAAACCAGTCAGTTTCAGACATAACAGTCAGCCTCCTTTCTTCCGTATACAGGTAATAACGGAAAGAAGGGGTAAAGTGTAACCCGATTTGAGGTGGTTAGATATCGGACTGTCTGTTGAGCCTGTAGCCACTGTGATAGACTGGACCGACATACTCATTGAACGCAAAGCCTGCCTGCATTGCTTCAGTCACAAAATGCTTGGCTTTTCTGACCGCTTAGACAGGATCCAGTCCTTTAGCAAGACCAGCTGTTATCTGGATCCATTGTAGCGATCACTGTCAGTGCAGCAATCCCGTAAGTACCATATTCGGCAAAGGTTTTTAGGTCTGCAGCAATTCCAGCTCCTCCGCTGGCATCATTTCCGGCTATTGTTAAAGTAAGTTTTGGTCCAGACATGGTTAGGCCCTCCTTTTTTTATCTATCGTGAGTCTGATGAATCTGTTGCACTTCTGTACTACATTCCTAGTATAATAGGATAAAGGTACTCGAGTAAAGGATAATGGCGGAGAAAAGAAGGAGTGGCATGATACATGGACAAAGGGAGTATCAGAAAAGCAGCGGAATGGCTGAGTAGCAGTAAGTCCATAGCTGTAATCACTGGAGCAGGAGTGTCTACAGAAAGCGGTATACCGGATTTTCGTTCAAGCGGGGGATTATACAATAGGCAGACGAATCTGACTACTCCTCTCGAAGAAGTTCTGAGCCATCATTTTTTTGAACAGGAACCCGCTCAATTTTATACATTTTATAGAAAGAATCTCCTGAGAAGAGAAGCGCAGCCCAATCCGGGGCATGTCTTTCTAGCTGATCTTGAGAAGATTGGGAAAAAAATAACGGTCATCACACAGAATATTGACAGCCTTCATCAGAAAGCTGGAAGCAGTAAGGTCATTGAACTGCATGGGAGTACTGCTCGGGTAGTGTCCCGGAATGGAACGGTTTATTCTTGTGAGGATGCCGTTGAAACGGAGACAGCCATGTATGTCGGCAGGGAATGGGTCAGGCCGGATGTCACGCTATACGGTGAGATGCTTGATCCCGAAGCGATCCGTCAAAGCATTAAGGCCATCAGTCAGTCAGATGTCCTCCTGGTTCTGGGAACGAGTCTGAGCGTGTATCCCGCTGCCGGATTCGTATATGATTTTAAGGGGGATAAAAGCATTCTGGTCAATAAAGGAAGGACCGGACTTTCTTATCCATTCGGCCTGAGTTTCAAAACATCAATCAGTCAATGGGCAGAAGCAGTAAAGAATGAACTGGCATGATCCGACATTATAACTGGCAGAATAGGCCTGAAAGAACAGTCGGAAGTCAGATATGGGGTGTTGGACATGGAGAACAACAGAATAAGAGATAAAATCAGTCAGTATCGACCAGAACCATTAGGCAGACAGAGACGATTTTCTGTCTTTCTGCCACTTATTATTATCGATGGCGAAAAGCATCTTCTATTTGAAAAAAGAAGTCAGAGCGTGTCACAGCCGGGGGAAACCTCTTTTCCCGGAGGAGCTGTCGAAGAGGGGGAAACATACAAAGAGGCCGCAATTCGAGAGACAGTTGAGGAACTGAATGTGAAAGAGAGTCAGATCGATATCTATGGAGAAATCGATTATATCGCAACTCATACTCATATCATTCACTGTTTCGCTGGAGAACTCAGGAACTGTACATTAAAGTCGCTCCAGCCGAACGAGGAAGTGGAGTCAGTGTTCACGATTCCCCTCAATTATTTTCTGACACATCGACCTGAATATCATTATGTGGATCTGATCATGGAACATAAGGAGGATTTCCCATTCGAGCTGATATCCAATGGAGATAAGTACAGATAGACCACCAGAAAGCAGGGCATCCCTTTTTATCGGTTGGAAGGTCAGTACCTCTGGGGATTCACAGCTCAGTTTACTCATCGATTTATAGATATCATCACAGACCGTCAGACGACTGAAATCAAAGGAGAGCAAATATGACTATTAACAAACAGATGAGCTGTAACGAAACAAGGGTCGTTCAGACACACATAGTCCTCCCATCTGAACTGAACGGACACCAGACTCTGTTCGGCGGGAACTTGATGAGTCTGATCGACAATACGGCATCCATGTCGGTTGCAAAGTTTGCCCGTTCAAATTCTCTTGTGACGGCTTCCATGGACGAGCTTCATTTTCTTCATCCAATCAAAGCCAGTCACGCGGTGAGTGTGGAGACCTATGTAACAGGTTCCGGAAGACGGTCGATTGAAGTGTTTACTAAAGTTCTGGGTGAAGACCTGGAATCAGGAGAAACTTATATCGGGGCAACCAGTTTTCTCACCTTCGTACTCGTCGGTTCATTCGAAACAGATCAGCCCCTTCTTCCTGATCTGGTCTGTGAATCAGAGGAAGAACAGAAAGTCTGCAGAGATTACAGTGAAAGAAGGAAGAAACGACTAGCTGACAAGAAACTCAATGAAGAACTGGTTGAAGGGCTGACATTGACGCCGCCCTGGATGAGCTGATTGAATTTTTTCAAGTCGTTATTTAGCCGGAGGTTCCACTATACTGTTCAGAAAAAAAGCCCTCTCCGGGCCTGAACGGTTGTTATTGAACCATCAGAACAGGAGAGGGACGGGCGACATGCCCTTAATCATTCTTATAAATTTTACCACTTAAAACACGAGTGATCGCTTCGGCTACACCATTCTTACGGTTACTTGAAGTAAGATAATTGGCAGCCTCCTTGGCTTCAGGTGCAGCATTTTCCATGGCAACTGAATATTTTGCCCATTTAAGCATGGAGATATCGTTGATGTTATCCCCGATAGTCATAACCTGGTCGGCTTTAAGGTCCAGTTTTCTGGCCAGTTTAGCGACGGCCAGTCCTTTCTGGGCATTCTTATGGTTGATCTCAAGGTTTCGTTCACTTGAAGCAGTGATGGCCAAATCAGGAACCGCCTCATAAAGTTTTTCCTTTAAGGGGTCAAGCAGCGCCTTTCCTTTTTTTGTATGGACCGCCACCTTCAAGACGACAAGACTCTGATCGTTCAGAACGTCGGAGTAGTCATCCACATAAGTGATCGGCATCTCATCTACTCGCTTCTTAGCTGTTTCAAGAGCTTCTTCAAATGTGATATCCGGGTTCATATCTGATAACATGGACGCGAGCATTTCTTCACGCTGATCCTTATTATCGGAGAAGATGCCTTTATATGTCATCAGCTCTTCGTGAAGTGAGTCGTATTGAGAAAAGATGTCAAGCATCTGTCTGACCGTCTTTTTTTCCAGCCCGATATTGTAGAGATTTTTTCCGGTTTCGTCAAAATACTGGGCGCCATTCTGTGCAATCAGCGGACAGATAATGGTATGCTCCTTGAGCAAAGGCGAAGCCATCGGGTAATCTCTCCCAGTCGCAATAGCAAAATGGATGCCTTGTTCCTGCGCACGCTTGATGGCAGAGGCATTTGCATTGGATATTTCCATGTGTTCATTAAGCAGTGTTCCGTCCATATCGGAAACAATCAGTTTGATCATTCATTTCGTCCCCTTTAATAATCTATCTTTTGTATAGTATCAGTCTAACAAAAATAGAGGACAAAGGGAGATAAATTTACTCAAAAGAGAAAGGAAGTTTACATATGTTGATTCCAGTAGACAATGACTGGACCCCCATTTTAAAAGAAGCTGAACAGACAGAGTCCTATCAGGAATTAAGAGAGTTTTTGAAGAGAGAATACGCTGAGGCAGCAGTCTATCCTGTCGTGGAAGATATCTGGCAGGCATTTGAATGGACACCTTTCAGTGAAGTTAAAGTCGTGATTTTAGGGCAGGATCCCTATCACGGCAGGTATCAGGCTCATGGCCTCAGTTTTTCTGTCAGACCTGAGGTGGATGTACCTCCTTCTCTTAAAAATATGTATAAGGAGCTAGAGAGAGATCTGGGGATTCCTCCAGTCTCACACGGGTATCTGAAAAAATGGGCAGAAGAAGGCGTACTGCTTCTCAATACAGTATTGACTGTTCGAGGAGGAGAGGCGCATTCGCATCGCAACAGAGGCTGGGAAGATCTGACAGACCACGTGATCAAGGCCTTGAGTGAGAGAGAAGAACCGATCGTGTTTCTTCTCTGGGGGAATGCGGCTCAGAAAAAAGAGAAGATGATCGATACCAGCAGACACGTTGTTCTTAAAACCTCTCATCCGAGTCCGTTGTCTGCATATCGGGGCTTTTTAGGGTCAGGCGTGTTTTCAGAAACCAATCGGATTCTTGAGAAAATGGGTTTCGAGCCAGTTGACTGGAGCCTGCCTGAAAACCCGAATGACTAGAATAATTTAATGGCTAAACTGTGAAAACCATAAGAAAAGTGGTATGATTAAGAATGTGGAAAAAACAAATCCTGGAGGGAAAATCAAGTGGAATTATTTGAAAGTCTGAGACAGAACATTCAAGGAAAAGATCTGAAAATCGTCTTTCCTGAAGCGACAGATGAACGTATTTTAGGTGCTGCATTGCGCCTTCATTATGAAAACATTCTTGAACCCGTTCTGATCGGAAAAGAAGAAGACATTTTTGAGGAAGCAAAAGCTCGTGGATATGATCTGAAGGATATCGAAATCATCGATCCTGAAACATACGACAAGTTTGACGAAATGGTAGAAGCATTTCTTGAGCGCCGTAAAGGGAAAGCCACAGAAGATCAGGCTAGAACTCAGCTTAAAGATGTGAACTACTTCGGTACCATGCTTGTCTATCTGGACTATGCAGTTGGCCTGGTCAGCGGAGCGGTTCACTCAACAGGAGATACGGTCCGTCCGGCTCTTCAGATCATCAAGACCCGTCCTGGCGTAAGCCGTACATCTGGGGCATTCATCATGCTACGTGGAAGAGGACAGGAAAAATATCTGTTCTCTGACTGTGCGATCAATCCTAACCCGGACGAGCAGGTCCTGGCGGAAATCGCGGTTGAAAGTGCCCGTACAGCTAAAATGTTCGGTATCGACCCTAAAGTTGCATTACTGAGCTTCTCTTCAAAAGGAACAGCTAATGCACCGGAAGCAGAAAAAGTACGTAACGCAACGAAAATTGCGCAGGAACTTGCTCCTGACTTAGCTATTGATGGAGAGCTTCAGTTCGATGCGGCTTTTGTTCCTGCTGTAGCCCAGCAGAAAGTACCCGAATCAGACGTTGCAGGTGAAGCAACTGTGTTCGTCTTCCCTGAACTGCAGTCAGGAAATATCGGCTACAAAATAACTCAGCGTTTAGGTGGATTTGAAGCAGTCGGACCGATTCTTCAAGGTCTGAACAAACCTGTCTCAGACCTGTCACGTGGATGCGTCGAAGAAGATGTCTATAAAACAGCTATCATCACGGCAAATCAGGCACTGATGAACGACTAATCATACGATCAAAATAGTGTAAAGAAAACAGCTCACTCGAGCTGTTTTTTTTGTTTTAATTAAGAATCATGTAAGATAAGTGGTCGTCACAATAAATTACTCACTAGAGAAAATGAACAGTCAACTTATGACCTCAACTAATAAAAGTAAAATAAAATGGGGATGAAATTAACAAATTTACCTCTTCATATGCTTTCTATTAGAAGAAGTGAAGGATGCAATGTTATACTGGGTTCGACAGTAAGCCTTTACAAATAAGAGAAAGGGAGTAGATATAGCAATGGCTGATTACATTATGGCAATCGATCAGGGAACGACAAGCACGCGGGCAATCATATTCGATAAGGAAGGGGAACCAAGATGGAGTTACCAGAAGGAGATTGAGCAGTCCTTCCCGGAACCGGGTTGGGTCGAGCACAATGCGAATGAAATCTGGTTAAAGACGCTTCAGGTCATTGCAAGTGTCATGATCGAAGCAGGTATTGAGGCAAACGACCTTGACAGTATCGGCATAACAAACCAGCGAGAAACAACAGTCATCTGGGATAAGGAAACAGGGGAACCGATTTACCCTGCAGTCGTCTGGCAGTCCAAGCAGACATCTGATGTTGCGCACCAGCTTGTTGAAGACGGACATAAGGACATGATCCATAAGAAAACGGGTCTCATTGTAGATTCCTACTTTTCAGCGACCAAAATCAAATGGATCCTTGATAAGGTAGAAGGCTCTAGAGAACGGTCGAAAAATGGAGAGCTTCTATTTGGGACTATTGATACTTGGCTTTTATGGAAGCTGACTGGTGGAGAGGTTCACGCTACGGATTATTCAAATGCCAGCCGCACGATGCTTTACAATATTTATGATATGCAGTGGGACTCAGATATACTGGATCTTCTGGATATACCTGAAAGCATGCTGCCGGAAGTCAAACCGTCTTCAGGTATATTTGGAGAGACTATGGATGCGATCTTTAAAGGCGTTCAAGTGCCGATTGCAGGAATTGCCGGAGACCAGCAGGCAGCTTTATTCGGACAGACTGCTTTTGATAAAGGAATGGTTAAAAATACGTACGGAACAGGTGCCTTCATTATTATGAATACCGGAAAAGAGCCGATTCAGTCTGAGAATGGTCTGCTGACTACTCTGGCATATGGATTGGATAATGAAGTGTATTATGCGCTGGAAGGGGCAATTTTTGTTGCCGGGTCTGCCATTCAGTGGCTGCGTGACGGACTGAGAATGTTCAGAGATGCGCCGCAATCAGAAAACTATGCTACACGAGTGGATACAACAGACAATGTTTATGTCGTTCCTGCCTTTACTGGACTGGGGGCCCCGCATTGGGATCAGGATGCCAGAGGAGCCGTCTTCGGACTGACTCGAGGAACGGAAAAAGAACACTTTATTCGTGCGACACTTGAATCATTGGCTTACCAGACAAGAGACGTCGTGGATGCGATGAATGAAGATGCCGGGCTTAAGACAGAAACGATGCGAGTGGACGGTGGAGCCAGCATGAACGATTTCCTAATGCAGTTCCAGGCTGATATTCTGGATGTGAAGATCGAACGCTCTAAAATCATGGAAACAACCGCTTTAGGTGCAGTCTATCTCGCTGGTTTGGCTACGGGGTTCTTTAAAGATTTGGATGAAATCAAAGCGAAATGGGATAAATCAGCAACCTTTGAGGCTAATATGGACGAAGAGGTCCGTGAAGATCTGTACGAAGGCTGGCAGGCAGCTGTCAAGGCAACTCAGGCTTTCAAATTCAAGCCGAAAAAAGTAAAAAAAGAAGAGGAAGACGGTTAAAAACTTAAGAAAGGAGCTGACGGACGCATGACATTTTCAGCTCAGACCAGAAAAGAGAATATAAATAAGCTGTCATCTGATCAGGTCGATCTGCTGATCATCGGAGGCGGCATCACTGGAGCTGGATTAGCTCTCCATGCCGCTGCCCGAGGCATAAAAGTTGGTCTGATCGAGATGCAGGACTTCGCAGGAGGGACGAGCAGCCGGTCCACAAAGCTTGTTCACGGGGGTCTACGCTATCTGAAACAGTTTGATGTGGAGCTTGTGTCAGACGTAGCTAAGGAACGGGCTGTTATTGGAAAGAATGCCCCTCATATTGTCCAGCCGGGCTATATGCTGATGCCGGTATATGAAGAACCAGGTGCTTCTTTTAATGCCTTCACTGCAGAAGTTGTTTTGCACCTGTACGATTATCTGGCAGAGACTGACGAAGAATGGGCCCATTATATCGTTGACAAGGAAGAGGTTCTTAAGGAAGAACCTCACTTGAAAGAAGAAGGACTTATAGCCGGAGGTTTCTACCTTGACTACACGAATGACGATGCCCGACTGACAATCGAAACGATAAAAAAAGCTGACGAACTGGGAGCCATTATAACCAACTATGTTAAAGCTGAATCTTTCGGTTACGATGAGGATGGAAAGATAAGAACTGTCAGAGCAGTGGATACGTTGAACGAGGAGTCCTTTGACATCGATGCGAAAGTCGTGGTGAATGCCACCGGTCCATGGTCGGATGAGACAAGAAAGAACAGGGAGGCAGATACTGGAGGCAAAATGTTCCCTACAAAAGGAGTCCATTTTGTAGTGGATCATTCTAAGCTCCCTGTGTCCAGAACCATTTACACTGATACCGGACATGAAGATAATCGTATGGTCTTCATTATCCCCCGTGGCAATAAAACATATTTTGGAACGACGGACACCCCATTTGAGGGGGCGTACGAGGACCCGTCCATCGCACAGGAAGACATTGATTACCTCCTGCAGACAATCAATCACCGATTTGACGGGGTATCCCTAACATTGGATGATATCGAATCGAGCTGGGCGGGGCTCAGACCGCTGATTAAGGATGAGAATAATGATGACCCGTCAGGCATTTCCAGAGGACACGAAATCTTTACTGAAGAAGACGGACTGATCACGATTGCAGGAGGAAAACTGACCGATTACCGGCGTATGGCGGAAGACGCCTTTGAAGTCATCGATAAAGCTTTTGAAGAACTGAATGTAAGGTTCGATCAGGTGGACACGAAGACCATTCCGCTTTCTGGAGGAGATGTCGAAAATCCTTTTGCATTCCAGACATTTATAGATCAACACAGTCAAGATGGGACTGATGCAGGTCTGGATCAGACTGATGCACGTTTCCTGGTTGACTGGTATGGGACAAATATATTTAAGGTGTATGAACTGCTGGGTAAGGCTCGCTCGTTCGATATGCCTTTAAAAGATGCCCTGCAGCTGGCGTATGGGCTGGAGCATGAAATGATTTTGTCTCCAGAGGATTTCTTTGAAAGACGCACAGATTCAATATTCTTCAATATAGACCGGGTTATTGAACTGAAAGAATCGGTTATTGATGCCATGCAGAAAGAACTTGGATGGAGTGAAGAAGAAAAAGAAAACTGGTCTGCTCATCTGGATGAAAGAGTAAGAGAAGTATCACTGGAGGAATACAAAAATAAATAAAGCGAGGGATTTATAGTGGAAACAACTTTATTTCAGCAGTTACTTGGTGAGTATTTCGGCACGATGATCCTCATTCTTCTGGGAGACGGTGTGGTTGCTGCCAATGTACTGAAAAAGACGAAATCATATGATAGTGGATGGATCATGATCGGTATAGGGTGGGGGCTCGCCGTAGCTATGGCGGTTTACGCTGTAGGCTGGCTGTCTCCGGCACATATTAATCCGGCAGTGACCCTCGGAATGGCTGTGGCTGGTGAAATTGGATGGGAGATGGTAATCCCCTACACCATTGCACAAGTTGCAGGAGGTTTTACTGGTGCCGTTCTGGTCTGGCTTCATTATATTCCTCATTTCAGAGCTACGGATGATCAGGAAGCTATCCTGGCTGTGTTCTCAACAGGTCCAGCCATTAAAGGATCAAAATGGAATTTGTTATCTGAAACGATTGCGACGATTGTTCTAGTATTCGGCCTACTTGCTTTTACTCAAGGCGATTTTACAGATGGACTGAATCCTCTGATTGTAGGGTTGCTTATTGTGGCAATCGGGTTTTCGCTTGGAGGAACAACAGGGTATGCCATCAATCCGGCCCGTGATTTGGGTCCGAGAATCGCTCACCAGATACTTCCTATAGCTAATAAAGGAGGTTCTGATTGGGAGTATTCATGGATCCCTATCGTTGGTCCATTCATTGGTGGAGCTGTCGGGGCACTCATCTTCCTCGCCATGACGGTCTAATTCCCTGAGTATCTTATCGCTCAATAAAAGACCACTGCTCAATATAAACTGGACCCCATGTCAAGGACAGTTTGATAAAAACCCCTTATAATTTATTATCGCTCCTTCTATGATAACGTCATAGGAGGAGCGATAATACGTTTAAGCCTGGATCAATACTTAGATTTTGG
>NZ_BAAGIR010000063.1:0-11530 GCF_054658155.1 Alkalibacterium sp. m-11 | reverse complement strand
GCTTTTCTCTACCATACGTATAGTGTACCTTTAAATCCCCTCTCTTTTCAAATCAAGTGATAGTGATTAACGTTTGAGGTGATAGGCTTTCTAGCGGGTAAAACTTTATACTTTCCTATTCTACAAGAAAGGGTCTGTGACCATCGATGGCGAAACCCTGGTAACAGCTCTGTATAATAAAATTGCTTTTATCCCTGACGCGTCCATCTCCCTGCCTCACTTTACGATTCAGGAAAGCATGGATTTCATGAATGTCTATTATGATACCTGGAATGCCAGACGGGCCAAGGACATTCTTAAATTCTTCAGGCTGAATGCTTCTGATAAATTGCGTGATCTGTCGAAAGGGAATCAGGCGAAAGTCAATTTGCTTCTGGGTCTGGCTCTCGATGTCGAGTATATTCTGATGGATGAACCGTTCTCCGGCATCGATATTTTTACCCGTGAACAGATTACCGAAGTATTCAGCAGCTATCTGGTGGAAGACAGAGGCGTGCTGATTACAACACACGAAATCAATGACATTGAACACCTTCTGGATAAAGTCATTCTGCTTGATGAAGGAAAAATTTATAAAGTATTCAATGCGGAACACATGCGTGAAACAGAAGGAAAATCTGTGATCGATGTCATGAGGGAGGTTTACACAGGATGAAACAATATATGAAATCATTACTTAACCTGACGGCGTTCGAGCTGGATCGTATCTCAAAGTTTCTCTATACTTTGCTCGGTGTGACCCTGCTGCTTAACCTGATCGGTTTCATATACCCACCTATGCGCTATGTCGGCCGGATGAATGAATACATGCAGACAGAATCAGTCACTGCCCAGCAGGCAATCGAGCGATTCGGCAGTTTCTCTTTTTACGACGTCACCAGTACACTGTGGCTCCTGGCACCCGCGACTCTTGGTATCAGTGGACTGCTTCTCTATTCCTTTTTTATCTGGTATAGAGAATGGATGGGCAAGAATACCTTTGCCTACCGCCTTTTAATGCTCCCAGTCCCTCGAATGCAGATCTTTTATTCGAAACTGTTCGTCATCTATATTGCCATCTTCAGCCTGATTGCTGTTCAGATCATTTCCTTGACTATCGGCTTTCAGATCGTTTCTGCTATCGTTCCTGACGACTGGCTGTCCGGCATGACTTTAGATCAGGCTCTTAATATACATCCACTTTTCACAGTGATCCTGCCGGTCTCTTCATTTTATTTCCTGTCAGCGAATGGAATCGGTCTGACATTCATGCTTGTGCTATTTACAGTGATTCTTTTGGAAAGGAGTTATTCGTTCAAAGGACTAGGATTAGGAATCGCCTATGGAGTCGTTACGGTTCTGATAGCGGTATTTCCAGCCTTCCTGCCCGATCTCGTGCAGAATTATTATCTTTTCTTCGATTCCGAAATTATGGCACTCATTATTGTTCTGATGACAATAATCGGGATAACTTCTCTTCTCATCAGCCGTCATCTGCTAAATAAAAAAATAACGATTTAGAAAGGAGCAGACACATGACAAAATATTCGAAACTGATCAGCTTTGTGCTTCTTTGTGTTCTGACTCTATCAGCTTTTGGGATCTACCAGATACAGGCGGGTACACGCTTGCCGGAGATTAAACTGGTCACTGAAGAAGGAAATGCCGATGAACTGGACGCTTTATTCTTTATAGGCAATATCTACAGCACTCAGTCCTCTGGAAGAAGCAGTACCTTCGAATTTAAGGATGGAGACTTCTCCTATCTTAATAACCGCTCCGTCTTCAGACATCTGGATTACGTATACAATCCCGTTGCCAACAGATATGTCAGTGACTACCGCTCCTTCATGCGAGGAAAGGCCAGAAATATAAGCAATTTCACCGAGACAGACGATGAGATCGTCTACACAGCTATGGCCAGCGATGTCAACTGGCGCAGAATGTTCGACGACAACATGCTCGATATCTCGCTGTTTGATAAAGACTCGGAAGAGGAGCAGTCTTATGAAGTAAGACTGGAAGGCGCTTCTTATCAAGGAGTTGTGGCCAGTTACTATCATGCACCTGAACTGACGATTGCGACTCAAGTTGCTGACGAACAGATGGGAAATGGATGGTACATCTATACCTTTAATTTCGATGAGCCGGAAGACACATTGTCTCCCGAAGTGAATGTCGGTCAGGCTCTTGACTCAAGCAGCGTTCAGATTTCTTTTTCTCCAACAGGAACCGAACGGTACATCCCGTTCAAATCCCTTCAGCCTGGTGAGGAAGACGAATATGGAGAAATCACTGACTACACGACAGACGCTTTTCATGTCTATGATATCCAGACCGGTGACTTTCAAGAGATTCCTTTATTCGAAAAAGGAGAGACCCTTGTCCTGAGCGAGGATGAACAGGTCATCGTTGGACAGGACCTTGGAGAAACGATTAACTGGCACGACTGGAATGTGACTGACGAATCATTAAACAAACTTGGTTCAACAGACATGATCACGCCTTCTATCGGCAGACTGCCTGTGTATTACTACAATCATTCATTTAATCAAGGCATGCAGCTGGTCAATGGACACGTTTATGCTTATGAAGACCATTACTCAGAGGACGGATATAGTCGTCCGATGTTCCAGGTCATTGACCTTGACTCGGTCAGTACTGACTTTTCCGGCTACTTCGGACTTGAAGACCGGGAAAATGACCGGTCGACCGAAATAATGCTCTTCGATTTCAAGATCAATCCTTTATAATTATGTCCCACCTCTTATAAGATAAACCGGCGGCCCCCTTCCCCGGTTTATCTTTTTTATTTGGAAGCGAATAGCATTCGCATCCATTTGAAGCTTTTCTGTTTTCAGTTTTGCTTCTTTTTGGCTGGCTTCTGCTGGTTATTTCTCTGGAATGGGAGGATGTGATGTCGAGCTGCTGTCTAGATGGAGCTGAGGCGGCTGTGCTATAGCTAAGCTGCAGTTGGATCTGCTTCTATCTCCAGTTTAGAATAGTTTGATCCTGGTTAAATAGAAGTAGACGCAATTTAATTGCATTTCAGCCTGCTTCACCTGAGTGATAATCAAGCTATAAGACGTCTACTTACAGTTTTAGAACTTATTGCACCGCTAACTGCCGCTAGAGCCTTCCTGGTGACACTTTTGCCGGAAATATTTCAAGGAAGTATAACTAGATCCCGTCTAGTTATACTTCCTTGATGTAAATTGGATAAGACATCCAGTTAATCCTCTTGTAACGAGAGTTTCTTCTATTAATGGATCTCTAAACTGTAGTAAGATCCGCACATACGGTAAAACAACTTCCGCTCCGATTGATTTCATCCATACTCAAACCTATTTTAGCCTTATATTAAACGTATCCAAGTCTCAAACCATCTGGCATTTTCAAACATAACTTGTTATACTATTTTAAAGTTAGCAAATGACTTTTACTCTGTATCAGATTGGGTGAAATAATAATTATGACAGAACACTTACGTGAATCAATTAAACAAAGCAAACGGGTCGTAATCAAAGTAGGAACCAGTACCATCATGTACCCGAATGGCGCAATCAACCTCCAGCAGATGGAAAAACTGTCCTTTGTCCTGAGCGACTTGAAGAATCAGGGCAAGGAAATCATTCTTGTCTCGTCCGGAGCGATCGGTGTCGGTCTGGCCCGAATGAATCTGACTGAACGTCCGGTCACGATTCCCGAGCAGCAGGCCATTGCCTCGATCGGCCAGACGGAACTGATGAGTCTGTACAGTCAGTTCTTCTATAATTACGGCCACCAGGTCGGCCAGGTTCTTCTGACAAAGGACGTAACTGATTTCCCGGTCAGTCGTCAGAACACGGTCAATACTTTCGAGCAGCTTCTTCTGAAACACGTGATTCCGATCGTCAATGAAAACGATACGGTCTCCGTTGAAGAACTGGATCACCTGACGCGCTTCGGGGATAACGACACCCTGTCTGCCATTGTTCTGGAACTGACCGATGCCGATCTGCTGGTCATGCTCTCAGATATCGACGGCTTCTACGACAAGAACCCGATGAAATACAAAGACGCCAGTCGATTCGATACAATCAGCGAAATCAACGACACCATTCTTTCACTGGCACAGGACTCTTCGACAAAGTTCGGGACCGGTGGAATGATCACCAAACTGAACGCAGCTCAAATCGTACTGGAAGCAAAGAAGAATATGATCCTGGCTAACGGAGAAGATTTATCTATTCTGTTCCGCATCTTGTCAGGAGAGAAAATAGGGACCCTATTTTCACCCTTTGATTAAGAAAACAGAACATCAGGAAGGATGACACAACATGACAAGCCTTATTGAACTCGGTCAGCGAGCTAAGAAAGCCGAGCGACAGCTTGCCCAGGCTACAACGAATGAAAAAAATGAGGCCCTCGCCCTTATGGCAGACGCCTTGATCGATTCAACTGACTTTATAATAGAAGAAAATAAAAAAGACACCGATCGGGCCAGAGAAGCCGGCATCAGTGATTCGTTACTGGACCGACTGACACTGACTGCTGACCGTATTGCCGCTATGGCTCAGGGACTTAAAGATATCGTCTCTCTGCCAGATCCAGTTGGTCTAGTGGACAGCATGTGGACCAATGACGCGGGCCTGAAGATCGGCAAGCAGTCGGTTCCGCTTGGCGTGATCGGGATCATTTACGAGGCACGTCCCAACGTCACTTCAGACGCAGCCGGACTCTGCTTCAAATCGGGAAACGTCGTGATTCTTCGCGGCGGCAAAGAGGCATTCAACTCGAATAAAGCCATCGTGCAGAGCCTGCGTCAGGCACTGGGACAGAGCACCCTTCCGACTGACTCGATTCAGCTCCTTGAAGACACCTCTCGTGAAACGGCCAGAGAGATGATGCAGCTGAACCGCTACCTTGATGTTCTTATTCCTCGTGGGGGAGCTAATCTGATCAAGGCAGTGGTCGAGAACGCGACGGTACCAGTGATCGAGACTGGAACTGGAAACGTCCACGTCTACATCGATCAGACGGCTGACCGTGATATGGCCAGAGACATCATCGTCAACGCTAAAACAGACCGTCCTTCAGTCTGTAATGCCGCAGAAACGTTGCTGATCCACAAAGATGTAGCAGAAGATTATCTACCAGTCATTGAAGATGCCTTGGCTGAATGGAATGTTGAACTGCGAGCCGATAACCGGGCTGCCGCTATTTTGAGTGAGTCCGTTCCGGCTACTGAAGAAGACTGGGCAACGGAATTCCTGGATTACATCTTGGCTATAAAAGTGGTCGATTCCCTGGATGAAGCCATTGCGCATATCAATCAGTACAGCACGGGTCACTCGGAAGCCATCGTCACGTCTGATTACTTTGCCGGCCAGCGCTTCCACCGTGAAGTCGATTCTGCAGCGGTTTATGTCAATGCATCGACACGCTTTACCGACGGATTCGAGTACGGATTCGGTGCCGAGATCGGGATCAGCACTCAGAAACTGCATGCCCGCGGCCCAATGGGACTGCCTGAACTGACCTCTTCAAAATACATTGTCTTTGGCGAAGGACAAATCAGATAACTAGAAAAAGACAAGCGCAATCCCTGAATGGGGATTCTGCTTGTCTTTTTATGTGTTCAGTCTTCCGATTCATCCATGAGCCTCTGCTGCGTCTCTTTAGTAATAGCCATCAGTGCCTGGTAGAAGTCTGATAGCTCGCGGTGGAAAGCTGGATTACTGAGCCGTTCGATGTTTTTCTTGATCACAGCTTCTTCTCTTCCTGCATCGAGAATAGGCAGATCATGTGCCTTCTTGTATTCGCCGACTTTCAGCACTGTTTCCATCCGTTTTTCAAATAAGGCCGTCAGCTGCTGATCGATCAGGTCAATCTCCTCGCGGCATTGGTCCAGTTCAGTCATTTAGTTTCCTCCCAGAATCAGATCGGTCAGCGCAATAGCCGTCACTGCTTCAAGGACGGGCAGGACGCGTGGAACGATACAAGGATCGTGGCGGCCTTCGACTTCTAGCTCGGCAGCTTTTCCTTCTCTGACATTGATCGTCTGCTGCTTTTTCTTGATCGATGCCGGTGGCTTGACTGCTGATCGGAAAACGATCGGCATGCCGTATGTGATGCCTCCGATGATGCCTCCGTTATTGTTCGAGCGCGTCTTCACCTGCCCGTTTTCATCGTAGTAGTATTCATCATTGGCTTCAGACCCTTTCATTCTGGTTATATCGAAGCCGGTACCGAATTCGATTCCCTTGATTGCAGGGACAGAAAATACGAGATGAGCCAGTGTAGACTCTACTGAATCGAAGAACGGATTCCCGTATCCTGCCGGGATGCCTAGCACAAAGGTTTCAACAACGCCTCCAACGGAGTCTCCTTCTTCTTTCGCTTCGAGAATAAGATCCCGGATCGCTTCTTTCTTTTCACCATCGAATAGAGGCAGCTGATCTTTCTTGAATGCTTCCGCCTGCTCGTGGGTGACTTCTTTCTGGTCCGCAAACCGCTCATCCTCAATGTTTCCGATTGACTGGATATGGGAGCTGACTGTTATGCCTTTCTGCTTCAGCCACTGCTGGCAGATGGCTCCGGCAAATACGATCGGTGCGGTAATCCGTCCGGAAAAATGTCCGCTGCCTCGGTGATCGTTATGACCTTTGTATCTCATTCGTCCAGGGTAATCTGCCTGACCCGGTCGCATGACATCCTTAAGTAAACTGTAGTCTTTTGACCGTGTATTTGTATTTCTGATAATGGCCGTTAGTGGTGCCCCTGTCGTTTTCCCGTCCAGGAATCCGCTCAGAATTTCCGGCAGATCTTTTTCTTTACGCGGCGTCGTCAGATCACTGCTGCCAGGTGCACGTCTGGCCATTTCAACTTGTACCTGGTCCAGATCAATTTCAAATCCTGGCGGCAGCCCATTAATTGTAATTCCTATGGCGTCTCCGTGAGATTCACCAAATAAAGACAGCTCAAGTTTTTTTCCCCAAATGCCACTCATTTAAATTGTCCTCCTAATAGTTTGAAGTCTTCCCAGAAATGCGGGTATGATTTTGCCACACATTCTGTGTCATTTATTGTAATAGGTTCTTCGCATCGCGTAGAGGCAATCCCCAGCATCATAGCCATCCGGTGGTCCCTGTGGCTCCAGACCGTCACTCCCCCTTTGAGCTGATCCACGCCTTGAATGACGAGACTATCGCCTTCAACTTGTATATCTGCTCCAAGCGCTTCGAGTTCTTTCTGCGTAGCTGCAAGACGGTCACTTTCTTTGATCTTAAGTCTCTCCAGATTGGTGAACCGCGTGTGACCTTTACTCAAAGCAGCTGCCAGAGCTGCTGTTGGAATGATGTCCGGAAACTGAGACCCGTCGATTACACGTTCTGTTTCATCAGACAGTTTATTCAGAATGTCCAGTATAGCCTTGTCCCCCTGCAGCGACTGACTGTCGAGCCCAGATAGACTGATATCATTTCCGATATGATTAGCTGTGAGGAAGAATGCTGCCTGAGAAAAATCGCCTTCTACAGCATAATCCGCTGCCTGCATCTTCTGATTACCCGGTATCACAAAAGTCTGGCCCTCATCCTCAACTTTGATTTCAAGTCCAAACAGATCAAAAACGTGTAAAGTCAGATCGATATAGCCTTTGGATTCAAGAGGCGTTGTCACGTAAATTCTGGAGTCGCCATTTAAAAAAGGCAGAGTCATCAGAAGGCCTGTGATGAACTGTGAGCTGATGTCTCCTCTCATTTCGATGGTATCCGGTGAAAGGTGTCCCCCAATGACAAGATCAAGACGCTCCGTGCCCTTTAAGTCGTAGTCCAGTCCCTGTTTTTCAAATAAATCTTTGTATGGCGTCAAAGGACGCTGACCAAGTTTCCCTCGTCCGGTGAAACGGGTCTTTCCTTCAAATAAAGTCGCTACAGGCACAAGAAATCTTAATGTCGACCCAGACTCATTGCAGTCGATCGTCCGAACTGGATCTGATTCTTTCCCTTCAGACTGATCATTCGCCACGCTTTTCGACTGAAGGCCGATACCCTGAATCGTGAGAGCATTTTCCTGCTCATTAATTTCAGCACCCATGGCACGCATTCCCTGAATCGTGGCTTTAATGTCATCGGAAAACTGAATGTTACTGATCGTGCTGGTTCCCTCAGCCAGTGCGGCACAAATGATCGCTCTGTGTGCCAGGCTCTTAGATGGAGGTACAGTCACTTCTCCTTGTAGTCTATTTGGTGTAAGTGTTAAATCCGTCAATGGTCCTGTCCTCCTGTTCTAAGTGAGTCAAAAAAGCTGACGTCTGTCTGATGAGTAGCTGCCGTGCCGATTGAGTTGAGAAGAACAACATGGAGCTGATTGTTGAGTTGTTTCTTGTCTTTTCTTACAAACGAAAGAATGTCATTATACACCTTTGTATCCTCCATCTCAGATGGCAGCCGGTGCATCTTCAGAACGCGTCGTAGCTGATCAGCTGTTCCTGTTTCAGTCAGTTCTCTGGCTTCGGAAATTTCGGTCAAGGTTGCCATACCGATCGCCACTGCATGTCCGTGTGTAATGTGTTCATAGTGATAGTAGGCTTCGATCGCGTGTCCGAGCGTATGTCCGAAATTTAGAAGCATGCGCAGCCCCTTGTCTTTCTCATCCTGCTCGACAACTTCTCGCTTGATGTCGCAGCACCTAGCAATGATCCATTCAATCTCTGTCATCACTGCATCTCTTGATTCAAGCTTTAAAAGACTGTCAAAAAAATCTGCATCCCAGATGCATCCGTATTTGATGACTTCAGCCATGCCGTCCGCAAAGTAGTGATCCGTCAAGGTATTCAAAACCTCCGGATCGATTATGACTTGTGTCGGATGATAGAAGGATCCAACCAGGTTTTTCCCTTCCGGCAGATCCACTCCTACTTTTCCGCCGACACTGCTGTCGACTTGAGCGAGCAGGGAGGTCGGGATCTGAACTAAATCGATACCTCTAAGGTAAGAGGCAGCCGCAAAGCCTGCTATATCACCTATTACGCCACCGCCTAAAGCAACGATCACATCGCTTCTGGTCAGTCCCGCTTCAATAAGCTGGGAAAAGATTTGGGGCATCATCGAGAGTGTCTTCGTCTGCTCACCCGGCTGCAGAACGATCATGCTGACTTCGAAGCCTTCATCAGCCAGCTGCTGTTCAACTGCAGCCCCGTAATAGCTGTCGACATTTCTGTCAGTGATGACGGCGACTCGTCGACTTTTAGTCAGTTGAGCCACTTCTTTCCCGACTTTCTGAAGCAGCCCTTTTTCAATTTTAATCGCATATGATACAGACGCCTGCGGCAAGTTGACGTTCAATTCATTCATCTGAATGACTCCTTAATTAGATACTTTCTGAGTGGATAGAGGAACAGTACGGCCTTCAACTGATGCCAGCTTCTCGGCTTTCTCCATCAGAAGTCCGAATTCGTCTGGTGTCAGGCACTGTTCTCCGTCGCTCCATGCGTTTTCCGGATCATTGTGTACCTCGATCATCAGCCCATCTGCTCCTGCGACGATCCCTGCTTTTGCTCCAGCTTCAACCAGGTAAGACATACCGCCCGCGTGGCTTGGATCGATAATTATCGGCAGGTGAGACAGTTTTTTGATGACCGGTACCGCCTGAATATCTAGTGTGTTACGCGTTTCCGGTTCGAACGTGCGGACGCCTCGTTCACAGAGAATAACGTTCTCGTTTCCTTCTGACATGATGTATTCCGCAGACATCAACCATTCCTTGTAAGTTGCAGACAGTCCACGTTTAAGAAGGACAGGGGTCTTCGTTTTCCCTACTTCTTTCAACAAGTCAAAGTTCTGCATATTACGAGCGCCGATCTGGATCAAATCAACGGATTCTACGAATTCATCGATCCATTTAGTCGACATCAGCTCAGTAACAATTGGCAGGCCTGTTTCTGCCTTGGCCGTCTGAAGCATACGCAGCCCTTCAAGTTCCAGTCCCTGGAAGCTGTACGGAGATGTACGCGGTTTGAACGCTCCCCCTCTTAAGAAATTGGCCCCAGCTTTCTTGATTCGTTTCGCTACGTCAACAATCTGTTCTTCACTTTCTACAGAACACGGGCCGGCAATAATCCCCAGCTGGTCTCCACCGATAGTTTCCTGACCAACTTCTATAATCGAGTTTTCCGGATGAAATTTACGGTTGGCCCGCTTGTACGGTTCTTCAACTCTGACGATCTGCTCGACTTCCGGACGTGCCTGTAGACGATGTGTAATAGCACTAGTATCTCCAATCACACCTAGAAAGTCTCGTTTTATATCTGAGAAATGACTGACTGATACCCCTTGTTCTTCAACCTTCTTTGTAATTTCTTTAATCGCTTTTGAACCTGTTCCCTGTTTTAATACAATAATCATTTTATTTTCTCCTCTTCATCTTTTATTTTATACAAGCACCAGACCATTTGAGGCTCATAACGCTCAACAATCTGATAATTGTCTTTTTTTTCCTTTTCAAACACATCTTCGCTGATAATCGTGTATTTCAGACCCATATTTTTAAAAGCAGTCCAGGCTTTGATCTTGCTGTCAGTGTAGGTGATCGGAAGTGTCTCATTCACTTTGTTCAAGTATTTTTCCAGAAAAATCTCTGTTGCCGGATGAATCATGGCGCTGTCCATTTTTCTGTCTCGATTTTCTACCAGAACCATCGGCTTGGTTTTCTTTGCGAAAACTTGAAGCAGCTCTATTTTCTCCCAATAATCGTAGTTGAATTCTTTCCATCCATAGGGTTTTCTGGCACTCTGAAAGGCTACGGGAAACAGAACGCAGTCGCCTTTGAGCCGTTCGAGTTCATGAAGGATGGTATCGAATGACGGATAGCCAACAATGTCATCCTCCTCTGCCTGTAGTAACGACTGGGCTGCGGCGTAACTGTCTGTACTTTCCGGCCCTAATGTGTGAATAATCATCTGATCTCCTCCACTGACATATCTTAGTAACTTGGTGTGTACAGTTGCTTCGTGTCAGACAACCAAATAAGCTGACTTGCCATCCCAACCGACTTCAGGATAAACAAAAAGCTGCATCCGGTTATCTGTTTTACTTAAACAGGATAATCGAATGCAGCGTTGGTTAAATTCACATATATAAATTAATAGTTCATTTATAGTGTGCGCCCATTCGATGTCCTGATGGAATCTATGGGGCACTGTTTTTTAAGACAGCTTAAAGTGCTCTAGCCTCCATAGATTGTTTCTAAAGAAGCTAAAGTAATAACGATTCAATTGTGGCGTGATTAAGTTGTTTAATTCTTTATTCATGTTAAACACTCCTCAATTGGTTTCAGTCATTAACTAACTGTGCTCACAATGTTAGCAAGTATAAAAATAAATGTCAAGGGATAAGTTAAAAATAATTATTGTTTCCTGAATAATTCATAGTACTTTGTCATAACAGGCATTTATCCCGCTTTGATAAGGTTTATCAATCTATTCCTTATTCACCCGTTGGGTGAAGAAAAAAATATACAAAAAGAGCACACTCTATGTTATTGTAAAGTCGATCAAAACAACAAAAAC
>NZ_BAAGIR010000062.1:0-11638 GCF_054658155.1 Alkalibacterium sp. m-11 | reverse complement strand
GCAATGAGATGCCCTCACCTTGAGGCTTGAACAAAACAGAAATGGACTGCGTTCGTACAAGCACTCAAGAATCCCACCCGTCAAACCGAAAGGTTCGGGCTTGCGGCTTTAGCCGTGGGAGTCTCAACTGCACGTGTCTCTGGGAAGTTACTCTCAAGTTTCTCAATCTGAAGAGTATAAAGAGAAACCAATGCTGGCGTATCTATATGAACAAATTGCAGGAAGGACTGCATTAATATCTGTGGGCGATGTAAGGAATGGAGCTCAGGCAGAAGAAGCGCTTGAACATAGTGATCTGGTTGCTCTTGGACGTGTCATTCTGGCAGATCCGCACTGGGTCGGTAAAGTCCTGAATGATAAAGAGCACGCAATCAGATACAGTGTGGCAGACGAAGACCGTGAGGAACTGGGTCTGACAAATGGTGTCTGGCAGTTTATGCAGAACATGATGAAAGATCGTCTGAGCTGATTCAGAGAGGAAGATGATCATGATGAAAAAAGTGTATGGTAAGTTCCATCAGTTTATCGATTATTTTCTTTTCGGAGTCATCACGGCTTCCTTGAATATCATTTTGTTCTACACTTTTAATCAGAGAATCGGGCTGCATTATCTGTTATCTAATGCCATCGCGATCACACTTGCGATTCTTTTTTCTTATATTGTGAACAAAAAGTTTGTTTTTCATACAAAAATGACAACTAAACGAGCTGTAGCCAGAGAGATGTTTCTGTTTATGTCCATGAGAGCAACAGCTGCTGTCATGGATATGGCTGGGCTGTATATTCTCGTTCAGTTCATCCGGCTTGGAGCTACTCTTTCAAAAGTAATAATAGAACCCCTTATCGCCACAAGTAATTATTTTGTAAGTAAACGAATCATTTTCAAAAATGAAGGCAGTTTATAAATGAATGGAGGATGACGTTGAAGAAAGCACTGATCAATATTGATTACACGAACGATTTCGTAGCAGAAGATGGAGCACTAACTTGCGGGGAGCCTGGTCAGGCGATTCACGACCGAATTCTTGAACTGACTAAACACTTTTATGACGAAGGAGATTATGTTGCATTTACGATTGACTGTCATGAAGAAGGGGGCAAGCATCATCCCGAAAGTGACCTTTTTCCGCCGCATAACATTAAAGGGACTCCCGGGAGGCACTTATACGGCAAACTGGAAGATTACTATCAGTCCATTAAGGAAAAGGGTAATGTCTATTATTCTGATAAAACCAGATATAGTGCATTTCAGGGTACTGATCTTGAACTGAAACTGAGAGAACGTGGAATAACTGAACTGCACTTAGTTGGGGTATGCACCGATATTTGCGTGCTTCATACAGCAGTTGATGCATACAACAAGGGATTCGATATTGTTGTGTATAAAGATGCTGTAGCAAGCTTCAATCAGGCTGGGCATGAATGGGCACTTGCTCATTTTGAACAGACGATCGGAGCAAGAATTATATAAACACGTTTTTAAAAAGACAAAAACCCGAACAGTCTAAAGTAACTCCTAAGCTGTAAATGACAGATTTACAGCTTAGGGAATAGTTTAGATTCATTCGGGTTTTATTTTAATACAGAGTTACTTTAGCTGAACTGTATGAAAATAGTGAGATCATAAGGGTCAGAGTCGTGCATCATTTGACCGCTTGAAGGGTCGCACTGGTGGTAAGGCCCCCCTGTCACGTAGGCAAATGACATAAAGATGGTTGACTGAAGATAATGCAGGGCAGCCTGAGTATCTTCATCAGGTAGTTCTCCCAGATAAATATCCTCCACAAAAAGTTTCAGGTTGGTATCCTGAGCTGGGACCAGTTTAACATTATTTGTACGATAACTTTCATACTGGTATATTTTTTTGTTGTAGGTAGAAAGTTCTTTTTCAGTCTTCCCACAGTATGACCGTTTGGAATAGTCTTTTTTTATGATTTTTTTCACAATTGCATCGATCGTCTGCTGATTATTGGTTACATCACTGGCAGGAATCTGAAGTTTGTGCTTGATTGTCAGTGGGTATTTATGTTTCTGTTCTTTAAGTGATCTAGACGGAATGAGCTGATCAGATGTAATTGAATGTCTCTTAATAAAGTTTTTTATTTTCTCATAGAAACTCAAGGGTTCTCCTCCTCCTTAGAGTCTATTTTAAATGCCTTATTTCTATTTCGAGATGATTAACATCTACATAAATAATACCTAATGGAGCGCTATGGTTCAACTAAAATGCTTAATTTTAAACTATAGTAAAATTAATGTAACGAGTTAAACTTTAACTAGTTAATAGTGTATAAAAACTTTACATTAATTTTTATAAATAATACAGTTAAAGTAAAATCACTGTATTAAAAAACAACTCTTCTCATGCACTACTTAATAATTTATCACTAGCTCTTTTTCATGTCAAATCAAATAGCTGAACAGAGAAGAAACAGAGCTTAAAAGGACATGTCATTCGATTGCATTAGTGTGATATAGTATGGGTGTACCATTTCGAAATTTCTAATAGAAAAGATTACATAAAAAAAGATTGAGGGATAATATGATCAGCTTTTGGACAACTACAGGTTTTCTTCTTGGATTATGGCTTGCAGCTGTTATTCAGTCCGATGAAGTGAACGAATGGAAAGTGGCATTAAGCATTCCCTTTTTTCTGATTTACTTCCTTCTCCCCATCCTAAATAAGAAATTTATAACAGCAGCTTTTTTAATTATGCCTGTTCTTGTACTTCTTCCTTTCTGGGGTATGGGGTCATCTCCACTTATCTGGTTTATTTTCAGTGTACTCGGAATTGAATATGGCTTGAGAAGTGACCTGGGAAAACCGACTGTCTATCTGATGTATTTATTATTAGTAAGTGTCAGTCCAAATGCAGCAGCAGGAATATCTCTTAACCTTATTACTCATATCGTCTGTATGGGTTTTCTCCTGTATATCATCTATTCATACCACCAGAGTGCTGGTCACTTCAGAAGGCTGAAAGCAGAAAATGAACAGATATACTCAGATCATCGTTATCTTAGAAGACAGGTGTCAAGAGCAGAACAGCTGGCCAGACAGGAAGAGCGAAGTGCTGTCGCCAGGGATATTCACGACTCAGTCGGACATAGATTAACTGCACTAGTCATGCAGCTCGAAGTGGCACGATATCGAAGTTCTAACGAGGCAGTCAGCAATCAGCTGGCTCAGTTTAAGGAACTGGCTAACGCAAGTCTGCAGGAAACGAGAGAAGCGGTCAGTGCCTTGAAAGCCGACGAGACAGCTGGTCTTCAGGCTGTTATTCAGTTAGTAAGAAAGCTTGAAGCAGAAAGCCATCTTCAGGTCCGCTTTCTATTCGAATCCGGAGTATTGAACGTCCCGCTGTCCAATGCCCAATCTGTTGTTATCTATAGAGCTATTCAGGAATCACTGACTAACATGATGCGCCATAGCGGAACCAGGCAGGCTGATATTCAGTTCAAACTGATTGCTGGCCGTTATTTTCAATTTACGGTGAGTCACAAACTCATGGAAAAAGTGAGTTTTAGTGAAGGATTTGGTCTGATAAATATGAGAAAGCGGCTGGAGGAAATCGAAGGCGATCTGGACATTAAGCAGTCTAATCATCTGTTTGTAGTAAGAGGACGATTTCCGTTCTTATCAGAAGAAGGAGAGGGAAGTGAAAATGATTAGAATTATGCTGGCAGAGGATCAGACACTTGTAAGACAGGGAATCAAGCTGATGATCGAAGCAGATGCGTCTTTAAAAGTGACAGGAGAAGCAGGAAATGGACAGGAAGCCGTTGATCTTTGCAGGCAGGAACAGTTTGACCTTGCTCTGCTTGATATTAGAATGCCGGTCATGAATGGGCTGGAAGCGAGCCGACATATCAGAGAGAGCTGTCCGGACATCAAGATCCTCATTCTGACTACTTTCAATGATGAAGATTATGCAATGGAAGCATTAAAAAACCAGGTAAACGGTTATCTACTAAAAAATGGTGACATCGAAGAACTTCACCGGGCCATCTATCATTGTATGGGGGGTGGACTGATTATCGAAGGGAAAGTTGCCGCAAAAGTCATGCCGTCGCTTATTCATAGCAATAAAAGTCTGCAAGAGGCTGATACAGGCCTTACAGAAAGAGAAGTGAGCATACTTTCGCTCATCGGGCAGGGACAGAATAATCAGGAAATAGCTGACCGACTGTTTCTTTCAGTGGGGACAGTCAAGAACAATATCAGCGGCATTCTCGATAAGCTGGAATTAAGGGACCGGACACAGCTTGCGATTTATGCAGTCAGGCATGATCTCGATAGAAAAGAGTGACTTTAGTCATTCCATAAAATGACCGGAGACAGTATCGATGCTGTCTTCTTTTTTATATACTTTAAGCAGGATAAATGAAAAAAGGAGTGAGACACATGCTGGAAACTAAAGACCTGACGAAACGGTTTAAATCAAAAACTGCAGTCAATCAGGTAAACCTGTATCTGGAAAAAGGAGAGTCAGTCGGTCTTCTAGGTCCGAATGGTGCAGGAAAATCGACTACCATATCCATGGTTGCCACATTGCTTCCCCCAACTTCAGGGAAAGTGAGGTTCAATAACACGGATGCCTGGAAAAATCCTCAGGCCCTCAGGCAAGTACTTGGTGTCGTTCCTCAGGAAATAGCCTTATATGAGGAGTTATCTGCTTATGAGAACATGAAATTCTTTGGTAAGGTTTACGGACTTAAAGGGAAACTGCTCGAAAAAAGAATAGAAGAGGTGCTCGATCTCATCGGCTTGACTGAAAGAAAGAAAGATGCTGTTAAGACGTATTCTGGAGGGATGAAGAGACGGATCAATATCGGTGTGACACTGCTTCATGAACCGGAGATTCTAATCATGGATGAACCGACTGTAGGAATCGATCCACAGTCAAGAAACTATATTCTCGATATGATTAGAGAGCTCAACCGGTCAAGAGGAATAACCGTACTCTACACCAGTCATTATATGGAAGAAGTAGAAAAGTTATGTGATCGGATCTATATCATGGATCATGGAGAAATTATCGCCTCTGGTACCAATGATGAGCTGAAAAGTATTTTATCTAATGAAGAAACCATCCATATAACTGTCCAGACTCATTCGCTATCGTTTGAAGAAAAGCTAAGTCAGCTGCCAGCTGTCACTCAAGTATCTGAAGAAGAGCAGGGCTATAAAGTCATTGCATCAAAAGGAGAAAACCTTCTTGAAGATATTTTTGAGCTGTCAAGACAGACACAAACTAAAATTACTGGAGTGTCCCTTCAAACCCCATCTTTGGAGGATGTATTCCTGCATTTGACTGGACGGACCTTAAGAGACTGAAGGAGGATAAGGTATGTTTTCACTTATAAAAAAGGATGCATTGATTCTGACCAGAAGTCGGTCAGACCTGACTGAACTGCTCCTCATGCCGTTCATTCTCATAGCTATTCT
Source organism: Alkalibacterium sp. m-11 (assembly GCF_054658155.1). Lineage (NCBI taxonomy): Bacteria > Bacillati > Bacillota > Bacilli > Lactobacillales > Carnobacteriaceae > Alkalibacterium > Alkalibacterium sp. m-11. Next base: position 6,189 of record NZ_BAAGIR010000062.1, on the reverse strand, counting down.
TGGGCTTGCTTTAGGGAACCTCACCTTATCTGAGTTCACTATCAATGCTTTTCCGGTAGCCCTTGTGCAGGGGCAGTCAATTGACAGAGAGCTGGAAGACTGGGGGGAAGTGCTCGAGAACAGAGGCGTTCCGGATGACACAATTCCCTTGCTTACCAGTCAGGCAGAAGCTATGGCGCCCGGAATTCAGCTCAGCACACTACTTCATGATGATGAAGTAGCTGAGTGGATCCAGGTCGTCGATTATGCGAGTAACGAAGATGCACTGGAAGCGTTAGATGAAGGAGAAGTAGCCGGTGTTATAACCATACCTGATGGTTTCAATGCATCTGTCTGGGATGCTGTCATGTTCGAAGAGGATGAAACTGGAGTTATTTCACTGGAAGTTCAGAACTTCGATAACGTTACGACGGATATCATCAGAAGTGTGCTGTCCTCATATGCCAGTCAGTTCAATTTAGAAGCGTCCATTGCAGTTGCCACTAATGGTGATGCGGACGCAGCAGAACGAGCAGAACCAGCAGAGGAGCGTTATGGAGAAATAACTACTCTGACTGCTGCAGATCCAATTTCTTCATTTCAGTATTACACTATTGGAATGGGAGTCATGTTTGCCCTCCATACAGCCCCCGCTCTAGCCAGCAGAGCCTTCAAGGAGAAGAAGCAGCATGTCTTCGGACGTCTGATGATATCCAGAATGAATCCACTGACCTTTTTAGGCAGCAAAATGATTTCGGGCACGATCATTACGTTTCTTCAGCTGGGGATTCTTTTCGGTTTGAGCACCTTGATTTTTGGCACTTTGAGGGGGTATCCGCTTCGGTTCTGGATCGATCTGGGGATGCTTAGTCTGGCGTTTTCACTTGTCGTGGGGGCGATCACCAGTCTCCTGACATCAATCACCTTGTATTCCAACAGCAATGCATCATCCGGCTTTTTTGGAGGCATTCTGGTGACCTTGTTTGCTTTTGTTGGTGGAAGCTTTACTCCTGTTGAACAGTTCTCTGAAGCACTGAGAAGCATTGGAAACTGGACACCGAACGGAGCGATGATGACGGCGTATCTTCAGCTGATGCAGGGATTTGAAATGAGCGAGATCATTCCGCTTGTGATACGAGTGGCCGGTATGACAGCTGTTCTGCTGGTGGTAAGTGTCGGACTCTTTCCGAAAAGGAGGTTGGATTAAATGTGGACAGTCTTTAAATTACAGTGGATCAGGCTGTTCAAGCAACCGACTCTGCTGATCACCTTTTTGGGGCTCACTCTGCTTTTTGTATACTTTCTGGCTGGTGCTCAGGGAGATCAGACTATTACTGTTCCAACCTTCAGTGAGACTTTAAGTCAGGAAGAACAATCAAAATGGCTTGACCGATTGAATGAAGAAGGAACATTCGAATTTATTGAGAGTGACTATGACACTGTGTATGAAGATATCAGGATGAATGAACGCGCTTTTGCATTAGGACTGGAAGAGGAAGGCTATCAATTTCTGATCGGACGGGAAGATATGGAGATTTCTACGTTGATCCAGTATGTTGATCAGATCTATTCTAAAGAACAGCGTCTTGAACAAGTCAGTCAACGCTTCGGAACTGACGATATCCGTGTCAGGAGTTATATTCAAGTTGAAACGACAGGTCGGACAGAAGCTGCCTCTTCGAATGAAATTTACAGGCTGGCGGTCGTAGTCGGTATGAGTCTATACTTTTCAGTGTATTCCATTCTATATCTCATGACGAATCTGGTCGAAGAGAAACAGACAGGGACCTGGCAGAGACTGATCTTTTCTCCGCTGACGAAGACTAGACTATATGCTGGACAGCTTCTGCATTATATGCTGGTTGGAGTCCTTCAGATCACACTGGCCTTACTGATTCTTCGTTATCTTGTAGGAATAGAGTTCGGGACCAATTATCTTGAAATAGGTGTGATTATCATCTGCTTTGTCTTTGCAATTGTTTCATTAGGCATGCTTCTAATGGGACTTGTCGGATCCCCCCAACAGCTGCAGGTCGTTATACCGATTGTAGCGACATCGATGGCTATGCTTGGTGGAGCATTCTGGCCGCTTGAAGTGGTCAGTAATCGGATTCTTCTGTTTCTGGCAGAACTGATGCCGATCAAATATGGCATCCAGGGAATGATGGGAGCAGTGCTTCAGGACCGCTCCTTGTCTCAGCTGCTGGAACCGATCGGTGCTTTAGTTCTAATGGGAATCATTTTCATGGGTATCGGAATCAATCTGATGGAACGGGTGTCAGAAAATCAGAGCATATAAGCATCCTGTCAGTCTCAGGACCTATTGACCACCCTGGTCGAAAGGGGTATACTAACCTCATCGACCAGGGTGGTCAAATTTTACATACTGTTCGACCGACTAGGTCAGTCAGTCATATTTAAGAGAAAGGAGGAGAGAAATGAGTGATGTTTTTAAAAGCCTCGAAAAAGCTAAGCAGGACCGGATTTTGAATGCCTGCTATAAGGAATTTACAGAAAAAGGATTTGATCAGGCATCCACTAACACTATAGCTAAAGAGGCAGGTATAGGGAAAGGTACGCTTTTCTACTATTTTAAAAGCAAGGAGGCACTATTCTATACCCTGATCGAAGAAGCATTTCTCATCGCAGAAAACCTTTTATTACATCAGATCGATTTTAGTGAAACCGACTTTTTTGAGCGATTGAAACAGACGACTAGACTCAAATGGGATGTATATGAAGAACAGCCGCATGCCCTAGGTTTTCTTGCAAGTGTGTTCATCCATGCAGATAAATATGATCTGCCGGTTGAACTTTCTGGTAAACGAGCAGAAGCTGAACAGATCTGGGGAACTGTCCTCACTAAAAATATTGAATTTACTAAATTTAGAGAAGATGTTCCCCATGAGACCTCATTTAATTTTATTCGATGGACGGTAGAGGGGTACCGGGCAGAACTTGAACAACGGGTGAAAAGTCAGAATTTCGATGAATGGGACAACGCGGCATTTTCGCCTTATTATGACGAGTTTAATACTTATCTGGATACTTTAAAAATCATCTATTATAAGAAAGATGAACTGTAGAATGAATGGAGGGGCAGTCATGGAAAAAATAATAGAAGTGAACGCAGTTGAAAAATCTTTCGGTAAAACGAAAGCACTGGAAAAAGTCAGTTTTTCAGTCAATAAAGGGGAAATAGTCGGCTTTATCGGTCCGAATGGAGCGGGTAAATCTACCACAATCCGTATACTTCTGGGACTGATCAAAGCAGATGGGGGAGCGGCTACCATTTTCGGTAAAGATGTCTGGAAAGAATCAGTCGCGATTCATAAACGTGTGGCTTACGTACCTGGCGATGTCAATCTCTGGCCAAATTTAACGGGAGGAGAAGTTATCGATCTGTTTTTGAGCATTCGTGGAGCTAAAGTTGATAAAGAGCGTAAGGAAGAGCTGATCAGACGTTTTGAATTTGATCCGACAAAGAAATGTCGGGCCTACTCAAAAGGAAACAGACAGAAAGTTGCTTTGATCGCTGCCTTTTCGGCTGACGCAGAGGTCTACATTTTCGATGAACCTACTTCCGGTCTCGATCCGCTGCAAGAAAGAGTCTTTCAGGAATGTGCGAAGGAAGTGCTGGCCAGAGGGGCAAGTGTTCTGCTGTCCAGCCATATCTTGTCAGAGGTCGAACGTCTCTGTGACCGTGTGGCTATCATCCGTAAAGGTGTTATTGTAGAGTCAGGAACACTTGATGATCTGAGACATCTGACACGTACCCAGATTACTCTTAAAACAAAAGAGGATATCTCATCAATCAAAGAGCAGTCCTTTGCCCATAATGTTTCGATTAACAAAGACCAGGTCATTTTTCAGCTAGACAGTGATCAGTTCGATGCATTTTTATCTTATATACAACCGTTTAACGTTCTGAAACTTGAAAGTGCGGCGCCAAAACTGGAAGATCTGTTTATGCGTCATTATGAAACAGCTGAAGGAGTTGAGTGACATGATGCAGTCTCATGCACGAACTGGAAAACTGTTCGCATTTACTATCAGAAAAGAATGGCTGAAACTGCTTCTCTGGCTAGCCGGCTGCGCTTTTTATGTCATTCTGGGTGCTGTCGCCTTTGTGGAAGTCTATGGTGATCCGCTTGAACGTCAGGCAATGGCTCAGGCGATGCAGAATCCGGCAATGGAAGCACTGTTCGGTCGTGCTATAGGAATAGATAATTATACGATCGGAGCCATGTACTCTCATACTATGACGATCATAGGGTTTGTCCTTTTTGCAATCATGTCGATACTTTTAGTTGTCCGTAACACAAGGTCAGAAGAAGAAGACGGAATCCTTGAACTTATTCAGTCTCTGCCGACTGGACGGCTGGCATCTACTACGTCAGCGATACTCCTTCTCGTTCTTACGAATACACTTCTAGCTTTAATATCTGCAGGTCTTCTGATAGGTCTGGGTGATTCAAGCATGACAACAGAGGGAGCTGTTCTGACCGGTATATTATACGGACTGGTCGGACTGATATTTGGAGGAGTGACCTTAATTACGGCTCAGCTGTCATCTAATGCCCGGGGAGCCATGATGCTGTCATTTGGAGTCCTGGGCTTGTCCTATATCCTTCGTATAATAGGAGATTCTGGAGAGTTTGATGCCTTGAGCTGGATTTCTCCTCTAGGTCTGCTTTACGGGGCTGAACCTTTCGTTGAGAATAACTGGTTTCCGGTATGGATCGGTCTGATAATAAGTCTAGTACTGATCGTCACTGCTTTGGCTTTAAAACATAGACGAGATATTGGTGCCGGCCTGCTGCCTGACAGGCCCGGGAAGAGACATGCTTCTTCTTTCCTGAAGACGCCTGTCGGATTTGTTCTAAAGCTCGTGAGAACTCCGCTGGTTGTGTGGGCTGTAGCTATGGTCCTTCTTGGGGTATCTTATGGATCGGTGATTGGCGATATAGAAGGCGTCCTTGCCGGTAATGAAATTATTGAACAGATCATAGCAGGAGACGATAGCGTGTCAATGGCTGATCAGTTTATAGCTATGATCATGGGTGTGCTGGCAATGGCAGCTTCGATACCCACTGTTCAGATTATCCTGAGATTAAGAAGTGAAGAAAAGAAAAACCGCCTGGATAAAATTATTGCCGGAGCAAGATCACGAACGTCTGTCCTGAGCACCTTTATCCTGACAAGTTTAGCTGTTGCCATTATTTTTCAGCTCCTTCAGTCGCTCGCTTTCGGTGGAGCAGCGGTAGCCATGGGTTATGATATAGCTTTGCTTGATATGGTATCTGCCGGACTCGCTTATCTCCCGGCAATGGTGGTCATGATCGGGCTGACTGTCATGCTGGTCGGCTGGCTTCCTAAAGCCTCTTCACTAATATGGCTCTATCTGAGCTTTGCTTTTATCCTATTGTACTTTGGGGGTCTGTTCGACATACCAGAAGCAGTCAGCTGGTTGTCAGCGTTCCATCACATTCCTGAAATGCCTGTGGAAGACTGGAATGTATGGACTGCAGTACTTTTGACAATAATCGGTACAGCTCTGACAGTAACTGGAGCGGCAGGTTTCAGAAAAAGAGATATCGACTGATAAAATCAGGCTTCAGAGGGGATATCCGTCTGGAGACTGATTTTTATTTTTTTACTACGATAAGTGTAGTAATCATCTAAATCATATGATAAACTGATTACAACGACAGATGAAGTACTTTGACTGTCCTTACATAATGGAAACAGTAGAAGGAGGTTTGGTCAATTGATAAGCAGTGATGTGATCAGAGGCTACAACGACACCTTTCTCCTGTCACTTCTAATAGAAGGTGATTCATATGGCTATGCCTTGTCTAAAGAAATCAAAGACCGGACTGACGGGAACTATACGATAAAAGAAACTACTATGTATTCTGCATTCAACCGGCTCAAGAAGAATGGTTATATCGAAGCCTACCCCGGAGATGTCACACAGGGGAAGAAAAGGACTTATTACCGGATAACAGAAGACGGACGTCACTATCTGTCAGAGAAAAAAAGAGAATGGGCATTGACCAAGCAAGTAGTCGATCAAGTTGGGAACTGTCAAATTTTTTATGAAAACTAAAAATTAAAGGTGGTGAAGGCCCACTGACTATACCAATCGGAGCCGCATTTGCCCTTGACAAACACTTGAATGGTTTCAGTTAAGGTCACAAGGGTGAC
>NZ_BAAGIR010000061.1:0-12182 GCF_054658155.1 Alkalibacterium sp. m-11 | reverse complement strand
CAAAAGTCAAGTAATAAGCATAAAAATGTGAAAAAATTTAAAAAAAGAAAATAAGTGGAGGGAAAACTCAAAAGAGAAAACCCTAAATCCACTTATATAGAGCATCTATAGTTTCCTAGGTGTCTCTCAGATTAAGGGGGGGAAGAGGTGCCTTTTTGTATTTTAATTGATAGAGCAACGATAGTTGCATTAAAACAACACGAAAAAACAAAAAAATTGGTAATTACTAAAAATACAGAGGAGAGATAGATATGAAGAAATTAGCCAAATTAACTGCCTTAACGATGACAGCCGGGATGCTTTTAGCCGCTTGCGGAGATGCCAATGACACGGACGACGATCTGCCAGGTATGGAAGATGACATGAACGGTGGACTTGAAGACGACGGCATGGACGACGGTCTAGAAGATGACGGCATGGAAGATGATGGTCTAGGCGACGACCTGGAAGACGACACAGACGAGTAATCGCAGACTCTGACTAATCATCAGAAACTATATTAAATATAATAGGGAGAGATTCATAATGAAAAAATTAGCTAAATTAACTGCACTAACTATGACAGCAGGCATGCTATTAGCCGCTTGTGGAGATGCCAATGATGTAGACGACGATCTGCCAGGAACTGAAGAGCCTGCTGATGATGATCTGGATGGTGGCATTGAAGACGACGGTCTAGATGATGATCTGGATGACGACGCGTAATTCAGAACAGAAAATTAGCTAGAAAACTCAATTAGGGAGCGATTAGATGAAGAAATTGGCAAGACTTACAGCACTGACCATGACAGCCGGGATGTTATTGGCAGCCTGCGGAGATGCAGATGATACTGATAGCGAATTGCCGGCAACTGAAGAGCCAGCCGACGATGAACTGAACGGTGACTTGGATGATGGCATGGACAATGACCTCGACGGGGACCAGGATGATGATATTGACTCCGGTCTGGACGAGGAAGGTCTTGACTTCGAAGAAGACGATCCAGACGATGAACTCGGTGACGACGGACTAGAAAGCGAAACCGATGATCTGGATGAAGACCTAGACGACGAAGACGAATAATTTCTAATCGAATATTATAAAAAGACGACCTGTTCAAAGGGTCGTCTTTTTTGCGCGAGAGCTAGCTTTGAGTATTAATCCAGTAGCGCATTCTGCTTAGCTGTCACAGTGTCGTCTTTTATATAAACACGAGGGATTCTTTTCCCGATGCCGCAGAGTATTTCATAATGAAAGCTGTCGGTCAAATCAGCCATTGTATAAATAGAAGGCTGACCTTTACCAGGGTCTCCTATAAAGACAAGATCATGATCTTTTGAGAAATCATCGATCTGACTGACATCTACCATAAGCTGGTCCATACAGATGCGACCGACGATAGGGGCTTTATCTTCTCCACAGGTCAGATGCCATCTATTGGAAAGCTCTCTCGGAATCCCATCCGCGTAGCCAAGAAGGATCGTTGCAATCATTTCCTCTTTGGTAGTCTGATAGGTTCTTCCATACCCGATACTTTCCCCTTTATTCATCTGCTTGACAAATGCTGCATGAGTCGACAATGTCATGACTGGCTTCAAATCCAGTTTGTCTTGCAGTGCTATATCGGGGTGATAACCAAATAAAGAAATGCCGGTACGGATCATATCCAAGTCAAATTCGGGATATAAAAGTGCAGCTGCTGTATTGCTGCAGTGGCGCATCTCAAAAGTGAATCCTTCTGTTTCCAGATAATCTGCAATAGATTGAAAGAACGCAAACTGCTTTTTCGTGTACGATGGGTCATCAGTATTTTCTGCTTCTGCAAAGTGAGTGAAAATGCCTTCAAACGAAATGTGTTCAGCTGCCATTGTCTGACATAGTGTAAGTGCTTCTTCTTCCGACCGAGCACCGATTCTACCCATTCCGGAGTCAACTTTCAAATGAATACGTACAGTTTGCTTGGTTTGACTGGCATGATGATTAACGGCCTCAGCTATCTCCTGTGAAAAGACAGTAATTGAAATGTTGTTTTTAATAGCCGTCGGTATCGTATCTGGTTCAATCGGACTCAGCAGAAGAATCGGTTTTGTAATTCCGGCGTCTCTCAGTTCCATTGCTTCATCCAGTACAGCAACAGCCAGATAATCTATGTCTTCCTTTTCAAGATGACGTCCGATTTCGACTGCACCGTGTCCATAAGCATCGGCTTTGATGACCCCCATGAATTTAGTTTTTTCAGATATATGATTTCTCATTTGATGATAGTTGTAAGATACCTTATCTAAATCGATTTCTGCTTTAGTGTATCTGTAACTTCCATAACTCATCTGTTTCATCTCCTTTGTACCTATTATTCTAACATGAAGAGCCTGAATGAGAACTGAAAAATGCTAAATCTTAGTGATTTTCAGCTTATATTGGTATGATATGGATATAATGAAAAGTGACATGCAATGAAAGAGATGGAAGGAGAAACGATGTATGTTAAATAAAACTAAACTAGCTTTACTGAGTGGAACAGCCTTGTTGATGGTAGCCTGTGGAGAGGATGAGGTCACTCAACTGGAAGACAGCGGCACTGAAGATGTGACAGAAGATGAAGGAGAAGTTGAGGAAGATTCTCTTCTGGAAGATGCGGGGACAGACGAAGAATTCACTTCACTTGATGTTGATATGGTTGACAGTGACGGTACCTATGTAGGGTCTGCAGTGTTTGATGAAGATGAGAATGGTGTCACACTCAATCTGAATCTCGAAGGACTGCCAGCCGGGGAGTACGGCATGCACATCCATGAAGTCGGACAAGCCACTCCGCCAACATTTGAAGATGCCGGGGATCATTTCAATCCAACTGATGCAGAGCACGGGTTTGATGCTGAGGACGGGTATCATCTAGGCGACCTGCCGAACCTTGTTGTGCCTGAAAATGGAATCGTCAGTGAAACGATTGAGATACCAGATGTATCTCTGTTGCCTGATGCAGAATATACTTTGGCTACAGAAGAGGGAACGTCTCTAATCATTCATACTGAAGCAGACGACTATGAATCACAACCTACTGGAGATGCAGGAGATCGTATGGCCGGCGGTGTGATTTTTGCACCTCAGGAATAAGCGAATAAAGTTAACTGTACCGGATCAGCCAGCGCTGGTTCGGTTTTTCATCTGAATAGTCATTTTTCTTAATAGTACTGTTTAGCTAGGAAATTGCACTAGTATAGCGGAAAGAATTACGATTTAATAGCTACGGAACTCAAGAAGAAAACCCACCTGAGTTAGGGTGCAATCCCGATAGCTAAGGAACTCGGGACGAACATCCACCTGAGTTAGGGTGCAATCTCGATAGCTACGGAACTCAAGAAGAAAATCCACCTGAGTTAGGGTGCAATCTCGATAGCTACGGAACTCAAGAAGAAAATCCACCTGAGTTAGGGTGCAATCCCGATAGCACCGGAACTCGCGACAAATATTCACCTGAGCTAAGGTACTATCCCTAAAGTAACAAGACTCTGACTGAGAGTCTTGTGAGACGAAGGAGATTCTCAAAATTGAACGGATGATAATCTGAAAATGACACCTTGTCATGCGTCTGGATTTTAGGTATGATAAAATCATTCATAAGAAAAGGATGAGAGCCAGATGAAAATAACTACAGATTTACTGAAACAGTTTAAACATGACTTTGACAAAAATCCGGTCAATCATGCTGTCAAGAATGCGATGTCAAAGGTAGGCCTTAACAAGTCGTCTATAGACAATAACTTGACCAGACGCCACTCCTTCGTATTCTCTCATGAAACTAAAAAAGGAGACATCACGAATCAGAAGTCCTCTGGGCGATGCTGGATGTTTGCTGCATTAAACACTGCAAGGGTAGACACAATGAAAAAGCTGAATGTGAAGACCTTTGAATTTTCTCAAAATTACACATTGTTCTGGGATAAACTGGAAAAATCAAATTACTTTCTGGAAAGTGTCATTGAAACAGCCGGCGAGCCCTTAAACTCTCGTCTCGTTCAGCATCTGCTGCTCGATCCGATTCAGGACGGGGGGCAGTGGGATATGTTTTCGGGTCTACTTGAGAAATATGGTGCTGTTCCAAAATCAGTTATGCCGGAAACGTTCCATTCATCAAATACAAGGGAACTGAATCAGCTTCTGACTGCCAAACTAAGAGAATTTGCTGCTAAACTGAGAGACAGTCACAAAGCAGGAAAATCATCAGATGAGCTGACTGAACAGAAAGAAGTTTGTCTGTCATTTGTTTACGGCCTGCTGACTAAGACACTGGGAGAGGTCCCTCAGACTTTCTCATACGAATATAGAGATGAAGATAATCAGTTTCACAGACTGACGGATATCACCCCACAAGATTTCTTTAAGCATTATGTATCATGGGATCTGGATGAACGTATTTCTCTGATCAATGCACCAACGGAAGATAAGCCTTATGGAAAAGCGTATACCGTCAAGTATTTAGGAACGGTCAAAGAAGGAAAAGCAATTACTTATGTCAATGCACCAATTGAAGTGCTGAAAGAAGCAGCGATTGCTTCTATCAAAGATGGGGAGCCGGTCTGGTTTGGCTGTGATGTCGGGAAAATGCTTGAGAGGGAAGCTGGAATCATGGACGATAAAGCCTATGATTATGAAGCGACATTAGGTGAAACGGTAGAGCTTACGAAAGCTCAGCGCTTGGATTATGGTGAGAGCCTGCTGACGCATGCGATGGTTTTTGTCGGGGTTGATCTGGACGATCAAGGTAATCCAATCAAATGGAAAGTTGAAAACAGCTGGGGAGATAAGAACGGCGACAAAGGAATATACTCTATGAGCGATAAGTGGTTCGATGAGTATAATTATCAAGTTGCTGTCAAACGCCAGTACATTGATGAAGAGTGGCTGAAAGCTCTGGACCAGCCAGTCGTTGAGCTTGAGCCATGGGATCCGATGGGGTCTCTCGCCTTAGTGAAATAATTGAAAAATAAAATACGTATACGCGCAAATTGCTCTGCGCGTATACGTATTTTTCATGTTCAGGAAACGGTATCTGCCTAATTACTCAAGTGTTATGAAAAGAGCTCGATAGCCAGAACTATGGAAGAGCTTATAGCTCCACCAATGATAAAGTACATAATCATTTGTAGAAGAATGAACCACGAAAGATCATCTAAGTGTTTCTCTTCTCCCGAGATGACCCTGGAGGAGATGAAGTATCCGATCCCAACGCCTATGCCCAGTATAGGAAACAGCTGTTGAATCTGATCCGGACGCAGCAGGCCAAACAGGAGACCAACGAGAAATCCGAAAAGTTGGAGCCATCGTCTTTTAGTTTTCTTTGACATGATGATCCCTCCTTGTATTATATGTTTATAGTTAATCAGTGGTTATCCTAACTATAACATGTCAGAGTTGAAGAGTATTGAAAAAAGACATGCTTCCAGAACTTGGAAGACATGCCTTTAATTATGATTACTGTAATATAGAAGGTGCGCCAGGGCCAAGTGGCAGTCCAAGAACATACCAGACAACCAGTAGAAGTGACCAAGAGATTAAGAACGCAATGGTGTAGGACAGCATCGTTGAAATGATGGTACCCAATCCACTCTTCTTGTCGTAACGTTGAGCGAAGACAAGAATCATTGGAAAGTAACTCATTAGTGGTGAAATAACGTTTGATGAAGAGTCGGCGATACGGTAAGCCATCAAGGTCATTTCAGGTGCAATATTCACTTCAAATAACATAGGAACAAATACAGGTCCCATGATTGCCCATTTTGCAGAGGCAGAACCCATGAATAAGTTGATAAAAGCAGTGAGTAGGATAAATGCTAAAATCAATGGAAGTCCGACAAATCCGATAGCTTCTAGGAATTCAGCACCGCTTACAGCCAGGATGAATCCTAGGTTAGTATACGAGAAATAGTTGATGAACTGAGCTGCGAAGAAGGCCAGTACAAGGTAGCCGCCCATTGAGCTCATTGATTCTGACATCCCTTTGACAAAGTCATGAGAAGTCTGGATTTTACCTGTTGTTTTACCATACACATATCCAGGGATGGCAAAGAGCAGGAAGATCATGAACAAAAGTCCTTGAGAAAGGAAGTTATTCAGTGTCATTTCGCCAGTTGCTTCATCTAGCATTCTAAGTGGCGCATTTTCTGGAATCATCAGCAAAGCCATAATTCCCAGGAAGACAAGCAAAGCAATCAGAGCATTGCGCATTCCTTTGTTTTCTTTGTCAGTAATTGGTTCGTCATTTGGCTTGTAGTCGCCATCGTATTCCCCAAGCCGTGGCTCGACAAATCGTCTGGTAACAAAGGCCCCGACAATTGTCAGTAAAAAGGTAGAGACGATAAGGAAGTACCAGTTTGCTGTAACAGCAACTTCATACTCAATACCAGCAGAAGTAAGTGCTTCATTAGTGATACCAACAAGCAATGCATCGGTCGGTCCGAAGATCAGGTTGGCAGAGAATCCGGCAGAGACCCCTGCAAAAGCTGCAGCTAGACCGGCAATCGGGTGTCTGCCTGCTCCAGCAAAGACAATTGCTCCAAGTGGGATAACCACTACATAACCTGCATCGGAAGCGATATTAGAAATGATACCTGCAAATACAACCGTTGCTGTCAGTAAGTTGGCAGGGACATTACTTAAAAGTTTTTTCAGCGAGACAGAAATAAGTCCTGTCCACTCAGCAACTCCTACCCCTAGCATAGCAACAAGAACCGTACCTAAAGGCGCGAATCCTGTAAAGTTACTTACTGCACTATTGAAAATATGTGCAATACCCTCTCCATTCATTAATGAAACGGCTTCAATCGTTACTTCTTCACCAGCGCTTGCATCGAAATAGTCGACAGTAACGCCAAGTCTAAAGACGAGTTCAGAAATCAGGACGATGAAAAGAGCTAAAGCAATGAAAATAATAACTGGGTGTGGAAGTTTATTTCCGACACGCTCGATCATGCCCAAAAATCCTTTATTAGTGTTCTGTTCAGAATCACTCATAAGTTTGTTTCCTCCTTAAGTAATTTTGAAGCGTAAGCTAATCTTACTAATGACCATCAAGTTGGAGATAATCATTAGTAAGATTAAATTTTGGCTCCATTTGATATTGTACTATGAATTCTATTTTAGTACAAATCCCATTTTTATTTCAATATAATATAATCAATTATATCGGTTTTTCTAGTTATTTTTTTATATGGCCAGTTATCAATGGTTGGATACGGTTTTATACAAGAGAAAGGGATGAGGAGATGATTAGAAGGGGAGAATAGGGATAAGAATTGTAATTCTATATTTTTGCTTTTATAATTTAATTAGAATGAAGAATACGAGGAGAAAACTAGTGTACCTATCATATGAAGAAACGAAAGACATTGCCTACTATATGTGCGACCGGACTCAGCGGCTCACTTTACCTATGCTTGTGAATCTTCTGCTGGATGTATCTGAAAAGCAGTCAGACTCCCTGAAACGTGGAGAAGCATACATTAGAGACAGAGGGTTGAGCTGGATCATTCTGCACTATGCCTTTGATATCGGCCGTATGCCAAGGCTGAATGAGACAGTCTACATTGAAACCTTTGCCACAGAATATAATAAGCTGTTTACCTATAGAACGTTTATTGTAAGAGATTCGAACAGAACTGAATTAATTAAAGTAGAAACGACCTTTGCATTACTTGACAGCGAAAAGAGGAAAATGGCGCGCATACCTGAAGATATTGTTGCCCCATACAAAGCTGAGTACTCAAAAAGAATCAGACGAAATACGAAACCGGATGAGGTCGATTCAAAAGAGTATAATGAAAAGCAGTATGCCGTACGCTACTTTGATATAGATGGAAATAACCATGTCAATAATTCTCATTATATCAACTGGATACTAGACAGTCTCGACAGTACATTCCTGCTGGACCATGATATCACCAGCGGGGTAATTACATTTAATAAGGAAATCAGTGAGCATCAGCTCGTCTTCAGTCAGTCCAGTATCAGAAAAGAAGAGAACCTTTATTCTGATCATATAATAAAGACAGAAGACACAGTCCATTGTGCTGCTACATTTACATGGAAAAATGGAAAAAGGAGGAATACGAATGGTCACAATCAATGATATTGCCAGAAAGGCGGGTGTAGCAAAAAGCACAGTCTCCCGATACCTCAATAACGGATCTGTCAGTCTGGAAACACGAAATAAAATTGAAGAGATCATCAGAGAAACTGGATACACGCCTAACAATTTTGCACGAAGCCTCAAAGCGCAGAAGACGAATATGATCGGTGTCATCATTCCGAGACTTAGTTCCGCATCTACAAATGAAGTCCTGTCGGGGATAGATGAGTGCTCCAGACAGCTCGGCTATCAGCTGATCATAACCAATTCCGATCAGGACAGCGAGCGTGAATTCGAAAATATTCAGACCTTGTCAAAACAGAAAGTAGAAGGCATCATCATGTTCGCCCGTGAACTGACACCTGAACATATCGAAGCTGTAAAACAGACTCAGACGCCGTTTCTATTCATCGGACAGAGAGCTGAAGACATACACAGCATCATTCATCAGGATTATGAAGCAGGAGAGAAGATTGGGAAGTATGCATTGGAACTGGGGCATCGTTACTTTCTTTTTGTCGGAGTGCCGGAAAAAGACCGGGCAGTAGGGGTAGAACGCAAGCAGGGATTCCTTGACACCGTTAAAGCGTGTCATGGGATAACCATCGACACTATTGAAACAAACTTCTCCCGCTCGTCTGCATATCAGAAGGCACTGAAGTTTCTCCCTGAGACTATGGCCACTTATATTGTCTGTGCGACGGATAACATAGCCGTAGCTGTGCTTAAAGCATCTAAAGAACTAGGTTATAGTGTTCCAGAAGACTTTTCCTTATCAGGCTTTGGTGGATATGAAGCAACGGCTTACGTTTCACCGACGATAACTACAGTGAGCTATCCGTACAGAGAAATGGGGCTGGAGTCGGTGGACAAACTGGTCAAACTCATAAATAAAGAGGAAGTTCCTCATGTTAGTGAAATGAAAAACGAGCTGGTCATCAATCAGTCGACCACATTTTTTAAGAAAGTGTAGAAAGTGCTTTCTTTTCTCTTGCAATTAGAACCGGTTCCTGTTATCCTTTAAAGGAACCGGTTCTAACAAAGGAACAGGACTAATATGAAAACGGTTAAAAAGGAAAGGAAGGATCATATGAAGTACGAAGAGTCAATTAATAAACTATTCGAAGCAGTCGGAGGTAAGGAAAATATTCAGAATTACGAGCACTGTGCGACACGCTTGAGAATTATTTTGAAAGATGATAAGAAAGTAGATAAAGAGAAAGCTGAAAACGTTCCTGAATCTAGAGGATATTTTTTCAACACTGGACAACATCAGTTTATCTTCGGTACAGGGAAAGTAAACTCAGTCTATAGTGAATTAGAACAAGTCATGGGTGGAAGTGCCAACGGGTCAGATGACTTTAAGGATAACGTTTATCAGAATCTTAATCCAGTCCAACGTGTCGTGCGTATTTTAGCAGATATTTTAGTACCGCTGATTCCTGCACTGGTCACCACAGGACTTTTGATGGGAGTTAGAGGTTTACTCCTTGAACTTGGATTAAACATGGATGAAAGTACACTTACATTATTTGAAATGCTTACTGATACAGCCTTCGCATTCCTGCCAGTACTTATAGCGTACAGTGCGACAAGGAAATTCGGTGGAAATCCGATTTTAGGTATCGTCGTAGGATTAATGATGGTCGCTCCGCAACTTCCTAACGCATGGGCAGTAGCAGCAGGTAATGCAGATCCGTTAGTAATTTTTGGCCTTGACATAGTGGGATACCAGGGATCAATTTTCCCTGCAATCATAGTAGGGTGGATGGTCTCTAAACTCGAAAAATGGTTCAGGACATTTATTCCTCAAATGATGGACCTGGTCGTCACCCCGTTTTTATCTATTACAATTACACTTTCAGTTATGCTATTTATCTTAGGTCCGATTCTTCAAGTAGCAGAGTCTGCAGTTATTAATAGTATTGTGTACCTTATAGAAGCACCGTTAGGTATAGGCTATATAATCTTTGGCGGACTACAGCAGCTCGTTGTTATCACAGGACTGCATCACTCAATTGGAATAATTGAAATCAGTCTTCTGAATAATACTGGAGAAAACATCATTCAGACTCTGACTACTGTAAGTATGGCTGGCCAGTTCGGAGCAGCTATCGGAGCTTCACTGCTATTTAAAGATAAGGTCAAACGGTCAAATGCAATCAGTTCAGCTGTTCCAACACTATTCGGTATCACTGAACCGCTTCTTTTCGGAGTGAACTTGAGATCTCTAAGAGTGTTTGGCTCAGGTATCGCGGCTGGTGCACTAGGTGGCTTCGTAACATACCTATTAGGTCTAACATCTACTGGTATGGGAATCACATTTCTTCCAGGACTCCTCCTTTACACTGGAGACTGGATTGCTATGATTCAGTATATAGCCGTAACAGCCATTTCATTTACTGCTGGCTTCCTGTTAGTTAGAGTGCAAGGTAGTGCGATAAGAGAAAGTTTTAAATAAGAGGAGAAGTTGATGAGTAATTTGAATGAAACTTACTGGGAAACATTTGAAGCAAAAAGAAAAAAACTTAAGAGTAAAATTGCGAATGATCCATGGCGTCTGTCTTTTCATCAGATGCCGGAAACGGGATGGCTGAATGATCCAAATGGGGCTGTTCAGTTTAAAGGAATTTATCACTTGTATTACCAGTATGTACCGGATAATCCTGAGGGAGGACTGGTACACTGGGGACACAAGACATCTAAGGACATGGTGCACTTTCAGGAAGAAGAGCTCTTTCTTTCACCTGATCAGTCTTACAATAAAGATGGAGTTTACTCAGGAAGTGCCTTTGTGAAGGACGATGAGATTCATTTCTTTTATACCGGCAATGTAAAACATCCGGGAGACCACGATCATACATTCAGCGGTCGTGAACAGAATACCGTTCATATTGTCAGTAAAGACGGCTTTACTGTTGACCATGAAGAAGTTGTGATTCCTCACGAGGACTACCCTGAAGGATTTACGGATCACATTCGTGACCCGAAAGTTTTTGAAAAGGACGGGAAGTACTATATGGTACTTGGTTCTCGGGCCTTGAATCATCGAGGGAAAATACTGCTTTACCGTTCGACGGACCTTTATTCGTGGGACTACGCAGGGGTATTCCTTGAAGGTGAAAAAGAAATGGGCTATATGTGGGAATGCCCGGATTTCTTCGAAACTGACGATAAAGACGTTCTGATTTTCTCACCTCAGGGACTGAAAGCGACGGCTCATGAATTCGAAAGCACGCATAATTCGGGTTACTATCTGGGTTCAGTCGACTGGAGTTCAGAGACATTCATACCTGAAAGTTCGTTTAAAGAGCTTGACCGTGGCTTTGACTTTTATGCCCCTCAGACATTTGAGGACGAATCCGGGCGACGCATTCTCTGGGGATGGATGGGATTAGGAGATACTAAACCCGAGTACAGTAATCCGACCGTTGCTCGAGGCTGGCAGCACGCCATGACTCTGCCCAGGGAACTCACTGTAGAGAATGGACAGTTGAAACAGCGGCCACTCAAAGAATACGAATCACTTAGAAAAAATGAAGTTAAGACAGCAGTAAAA
Source organism: Alkalibacterium sp. m-11 (assembly GCF_054658155.1). Classification (NCBI taxonomy): domain Bacteria; kingdom Bacillati; phylum Bacillota; class Bacilli; order Lactobacillales; family Carnobacteriaceae; genus Alkalibacterium; species Alkalibacterium sp. m-11. The sequence goes on along the minus strand of NZ_BAAGIR010000061.1, from coordinate 518 downwards.
GTATCTGAATCGTATGAACTGGAAAATCAGAACCCTCGCACATTCGAACTGATTCTGACTCTAGAGAAACTTGGCGAATCACTGTCTGTCCATATGAAAGAGGATACGGTCCTCTCATATGACGGACAGATCTTCAGCTTAGCTCACGGGCCTTCCGGCTTTGGGCGTTCTGAGAGAACAGTCGAAGTTGAGGATCTGACTCGCATCCATGTCATTGCTGATACTTCTTCGATCGAGATTTTTCTTAATGATGGAGATTACGTCCTTTCAACTCGTGTCTATCCGAAACATGAGAAAGATACGATCCGTTTTGAAGGGGATGCTGAACTGTCGATTGAGAAATGGGATCTTGAAATCTGACCATTGAACTACCCCCACTTACTCGCTAACGCTCCTTGAAGTGGGGGATTCCTGAGAACACCAACCTATCGGTCGGTTACTTTATCAGGCTAACCCCGTAATCCCTACGGTTAATCGCAACGCTTCGTTGCGAAGATTCATGCTTGCGTTAATATCTC
>NZ_BAAGIR010000060.1:0-12225 GCF_054658155.1 Alkalibacterium sp. m-11 | reverse complement strand
CTCTTGTTTTTGTTGTTTTGATCGACTTTACAATAACATAGAGTGTGCTCTTTTTGTATATTTTTTTCTTCACCCAACGGGTGAATAAGGAATAGATTGATAAACCTTATCAAAGCGGGATAAATGCTTGTTCTGACAAGGTACTATGAATTATTCAGGTTATATTATATTGTATAAAAATTAATTTAGTTAAGATTGATTTTCTGAGTATTATATATTTAGCACTTAGAAGCGTTATTACTTTCTCTGCAACGGCAATATCTCATTCTGCATCACTTCCTTAAGATCTGACCGAACGGTTTTCCAATAGCGCAGTTTTGGTACGGGGTTCTCTACTTTTTCTCTGTAGGCCTCATAATCTGCTGACTGCTTGAGTTCGTTTTCCCCGTTCTGCTTGTCTCTCTTAGGATTGTAATTAGCGACAACATACGTCAGTTCGTCTTCATTAACATGCCATTTTTCTGAGAAGTCATGGATGAATTCCTGCTCCTCACTTTGGATCATGTCTTCAAGAACATTAGAAACGTTTTTATCTCTAAAGTCTTCAGGATTCTGCTTGATGCCGTCCCACAGTCTTTGCATGACAAGGGATAATTTAGGATTGCTTTTACCCAATTCAATGATATACTTATTCACTTCTGCATTGGACACTTCATCTTCACGAGCAAGCAACTCGTACTCATCGTCTCCACTTGGTATGAATGCCTGGATAAGCATAACGATATACTCATAGTTGATGTCCTCTGTCTTGACTGATTCCAGCTCGTATTCAATATCGATGTCTATTGGATCATCTTCGTCTGGTTCATTTCTCAGATCATCTAATGCATTGACATACTTGCCGTTGAACTCTTCTATCTCCTTGAGCTGAATCGGAAAGTCAGTCCCCATCTGTTCCATTTCAAAATCGCTGTAGACTTGTACGGCCGCAAAACTTCTATCTAATGCCTGATAAGCTTTTACAAACTTCTTCAGTTGTGCCCTATTTAAAGTTTCCACATCTTCCGGTTTCTGTACAAGGTCTCTCAGATCTTTAATAGCTTCGATAAATGTGGCCTGAGCTTCTTCCCAAGTTGGAGCCAAGACTTCATTTTCTCCGCCATTCGAATACAGGACTAACGCTTCTTTGACTTTCTGCTCAAATGTTTTTGGTGTCTGGAAGGTCACAATCTGTCCATACTTTTTAGGTTTTTCAAATAAACGGTTTGTTCGTGAAAAAGCCTGGATCAAGTCGTGTGGCTGCATAGGTGACCGGTCAATAAATAAAGTAGAAAGACAAGGAGCGTCAAATCCAGTAAGTAAGCGGTCCACTACTATCACTAAATCGAGCTGCTCACTACGAAGTTTGAACAGATCCTTTTTACGGGCTATACGCTCGTTTACGTTTCCGTTGTATGCACGAATCGTCTCTATCGTAAAATTGGTTCCGAACTCATGATTATAATCTCTTAATGACTCTTTCATTTTATCCTGATTTGTGATTGACGCTTCCTCGTTTTCGCTGATTGAATAGGTGATGGCCACTTTTGGAAAGTCAGGCAATACTTTCTTCGTTTCTTCATCAATTGTTACAGCGGCCTCACCTGCTTTAACACGCTTGATTAAATCATAATACTGTTGTGCCTGTGCTATTGAAGAGGTTGTCAAAATTGCATTAAATGTGGGTTCAGGAGCGTTCTGAAAACCCAATTTTTTTCTCGATTTGTTGACTATGGAATTAATAACCTCTAGCATATGTGCTTCTTTTTCGTAAACATCTTTTGGTAAGCGAGCTTCTTTATCGACCCATTCCATCGTATCTAAATCGATCTCACTATTACCTAATGCAGCTAGTACTGCTTTGTCCAACTGCTCTTCAGAAAATGTAGACTTGTATTCAACCTGAAAGCCTAATACAGCTTTATCATGTATTGCTTCCTTGACTGTGTACTCGTGCAGACAGTCTCCATACTGTTGGGCAGTTGTTCGAGGCAAGTCCCCCACGACTTTTTTCGCGTTTTCTAAAAATATCGGTGTCCCTGTAAAGCCGTACCACAAGGAATAAACGAAGAATTCTTCAATTTCACGTTTTTTTGCTGGACTAATAGCACGGTGACATTCATCTACGACGAACGCCAATTTTAACTGTGTCATCTTTTCAAAACGCTTTGAGTTCTCACTATTTCTGAATCGTTTCATTACGATATCCAGTTTCTGTATCGTAGTCACGATTACATTCCGATCATCTGAGAGCAGTTTTTTGATGAGCATTTTAACATTATCTGTTTTATCGATATCGATGACATCATTTTCAGCGTAGGATGTAAAGGATGACGTGGTCTGCTGGTCCAGATCTACCCGGTCTACAATAAAAATAGTCTTTTGTAGCGAGGGGATTTGAAGCAGGTTCCGAGCCACTTTGTAGGAGGTCAGCGTCTTACCTGATCCTGTCGTATGCCACACGTACCCTGACTGTTGTCTGGTTGACGCACGTTTGACGGCTTCGATCGCATGTATCTGATAAGGGCGAAGTAATATCAGTGATTTCTTCTCGTGATCGATCACTGTATACTGAGTAACCATCTTGTGAGCCATCGGGATAGACAGAACAGCTTCCGCAAATTCAATGTAGTCAGTGACAGGCTGATTGTGTTCATCTACCCATTTAGTCAGGAACTGTTCGTTCAGCTTTGTATCCTGAGCTGAGGCTATATAGCGGGTATCAGTACCGTTTGTAACGACAAACATCTGCAAAGTGGAATAGATTCCGGTGAATTTACCTTCTTTTAAGTACTTTTTGATTTGACGAAAAGCGTCCATATAGGGATGGGCTCTATTTTTAAGTTCGATATGAATCATAGGTAGTCCGTTGATGAGCAATGTCACATCAAAGCGACGATTTAAGTCTTCTATGGATCGTTTATCTGACTTGAACTGATTGATTACTTCATAAGAGGAAATGCCTCCAGCGACGTCCTGGCGGTTTATTACGCGTAGTCTTATCGTTCCAAGTGACGCATCTTCCCGCTGAACTTGAACTTTAGCAATGCCGTTTTCCCCTGCCAGCCATTTAGCAGCGGCGTAAAAACTGGGAAAGTTCAACTCGTTTTTAATCTGACGAAATTCCTGTTCAGTCAGCGGTACCCCGTCTAAAATGTCTTTATTGTTGGCTTCCAGCTTCTGCCTGAAATTTTCCCACAGGTCGTTCTCAGTCCGCAAGTCTTCTCTATATGTCCACTGAGACTCTCCGGTGATGAGTTTTTTGATAAGATTTTCTTCCAGTGCTTGTTCTGCCGTAAAGACAGCCATATTTGTCACCTCTATTCGTAGTTTAATGAATTAAACAAACATTTTCTGAAGGAAGGCTCTTTTCATTAGTTTTAGTTTTTCGAGTTTTTGTTCATGGAGTTCGATGTCTTCGTCAAGTTGTTTAAAGAACTTACCGATTTTTTGTTGTTCAGTTCTATTTACTGGAAAGTAAAACTGAAATGAGTTTACTTCTTGTGATGAGATGTTTGGTTGTGCTCCTGATACTAAGACAGCTTCTAATTGCCTCATGAAGTCTTTTGTTCTTACTATTGTTGAAATAAAATCATAATCAACAATATTTAAATTTGAAAAATAGCCCACTCGTTGGTTCTGGTAGTAGTTTTCTTCAGGAGATTTATATAAAATTGCAACTTTTCCAGTTGTTGCCCCCGACATTGCTAATAAAACAGATTTATTGGGTAGTATATATTTATAATCATCAACTTGTCTTTCGTGGTATTTAAATCCACCACCAACTTTTCCAGATGAGAGTATATTAGTTATTCGTACAACTGGAATCCCCTCAGTTGTAAATTTATCACTTTTGAAAGCAAATCCGCCTCTAAGAGGAGAAACATCTCCAAGGTTTCTATTTTTCCACTTTGTATTAAATTCAGAAAAACGAAATTGTGGTAAACCCTTTCCTTTTTTCGGAAACATCTTCTGAAGAAAGGCTTTTTTTCTTTGTTTTAGAAGGGTTAGTTCATGCTGATGAAGAGTGATAGTATTGTCAATATTTTTCAAAAATATCCCAATTTTAGATTGTTCATCATATAGTGGGATACTTACAACGAATTGCGATAGAGCAGCTTTAGTTATTGTTTTAATTGTTCCTCCAGGGGCTTTTTCTTTCTCAATGTTAAATTTATTTTGGATAGTATACCCCCAGAAATATTTATCAGTTTTTCTTACGTAATCTTCGAAAATTAATAGGGTGCGATCCACATATGAGTCATACTGGGTAATTGCCACCCTTCCAATACTTCCTTGAAGCGTTACCACTACAGTTCCAGAACTCACAAATACACTTTTAGGTTGAGCAATTGAACTGATATTTTGTTTGGTTTTCGGCTCTAATTTTAAATTATTGGAAACATCCACTACCTGGACGAACGGCATAGCGTTTTCTCCACCATACCACTCTTTGTTCCCATACGGTTGTGGAAAGGAACCACGTCTATATTTTGTATACTCACCTAACTTACGCTGTTCCCAAGCATCAGTGAAATTCTTAAATCTAATTTCAGGTTTAAAGTTATTCTTACTCATGACGTTCACCACCATCATTACTTTTGTAACCCAACAACTTCATGAATGCATCTAATTCCTTTTGTGACTCCTCGGTAGAAGCAGTCAACTCCTGGATCATTTCAGCTAATTCATTATTAGAGTCTTCTATTTTAGTTCTCGTGTTTTTAAGTTCTTTAGCCACTTCCGCAAGTGAAATGGGTTCTTCTTCTTCAAAAGTATCGACGTAGCGGGGGATATTTAAGTTGTAGTCGTTTTCGACAATTTCTTCGTAACTAGCGACTTGTGCATACTTCTCTACATTTTCTCTATTGCCATACGTATCCAAAATCTTTTTAATATGTTTATCTTCAAGAATATTCTGGTTCTTGGCTTTCGTAAAATCATTTGAGGCATCAATAAACAAGACGTCTTTTGTCTCACGGTTTTTCTTTAAAATAATCACAGTGGTAGGAATACTTGTATTAAAGAAAATATTTGCTGGTAAGCCAATTACTGTATCAATTGCTCCATTTTCAAGTAAGGCTTTACGTATTTTTCCTTCTGCTCCCCCTCGGAATAAGACACCGTGAGGCAACACGATGGCCATTACTCCAGAATCTTTCAAATGATAATAACCATGAAGCAGAAATGCAAAGTCAGCTTTTGACTTGGGTGCCAATACGCCATACATAGAAAAGCGAGGATCGTCTAAGAAACCTTTCTCTCCGGACCATTTTGCACTATAGGGTGGGTTCATTAATACACCATCAAAGTTGGTCGGTTCTTCTGTCGGCCAGTCTGCATCTAATGTATCTGCATTGTGCAAGTGCTGATTGGACACGTCGACTTTATGCAGGAACATATTCATTCGTGCAAGGTTATATGTAGAGGTATTCAGTTCCTGACCAAAGTAGTTAACTGTACCTGGTTCGTTGGTATATTTTTGGACATTTAATAATAGGGATCCCGATCCCATTGTTGGATCATATACGGTGAAACCTTTTTTGTCTTTTTTACCATGCAAAACAATTTGAGTCATTAAGGTGGATACCGGCTGAGGAGTATAAAATTCTCCGGCCTTTTTACCAGAGTCAGATGCGAACTCGCCAATCAAGTATTCATAAGCATCGCCTAAGACATCCCCCTGGTGAGCCATATCTAAGGTTGCCAGCTCTTTCATCACAGCAGAAATGGTTTGATTCTGTTTCTGTACAGATGCGCCTAGCTTTTTAGAATAAAGATCAATGTCTTCAAATAAGTCTTCAAATATTTCGCTGCTCTGTTCGATATTACGGAATGCCTGAGCCAAATCTTCCAGCTGGAATTGACCTTTGTAAATAGATTGAATCAAAGCAGTGAACGTTAACTCTGGTTCTATCACATATGAGAAATCGAATTTCAGTTCATCGATCAGGTCACTTTTTATTTCAGGATCATTGAAGGCTTCTGTATATACTTCCTGAGCCTCTTTTAAATCATCGACGTGTTTTTCAAGTAGTTCAGCAACGTGATGAAGCATGTTGTCTGAAAGATATTTGTAGAAAATTAGTCCTAGTGTATAGTTCTTATACTCACTTGCATCCATTTTTGAACGTAAGATATCAGCGCTGTTCCATAAAGATTGGTAAATTGTTTTAGTTTGTTCTTTAGCCATAAGTGGTCTTGCTCCTTTAAATTCAGTGATTATCTTTAACTATTAGTATATATCACTTGAAGTTATAAAAAAAGAGTGGTTAAATTCTTTTTCTCCATCTCGCTTTGCAAGCAGTGTTCCGTTAAATAGTTTCGAAACGAATTTAGATATTAGTTTATCACTTTCTCGCAATTTTATATAAAAAGGAAGGGCTGACAGTTCTTTGGCTAAAGAAAGCAGAGGTCCCGGAATGCCGGTTCCACCGCTCAGTCCAGCAGTACTGCTTGAACCAGCCATATCACTTACAAGATGAAAGAACCATGTAATCGTTCCATTGAACAATTTAAATGGCATATCTATACCGATGTAGGCTTTGCTGGCTTCAGTTACTTTTACGACTTTAAAGTTGCCCATCGTATCTGTCCCATATGATCGATGTGTGAATTGAGTAAGCAAAGAAAACATCAATCCAACAATAGTAGGATGATGTGCAAAATCACGCAGATGGTGCTGTAAACTACCACCTAATTCCGGCGTATCGCCATCTCTTGGGATAGGAAATTTATTTTCCAGAAATCGAACTGAAGATTGCAGGTCATCATATTCATGTCCTAACAAATTAGCAGTTTTAATGACAAAGTTATCAACTTCTTCACTTCCAATATCTCGGCCGCGCTTTAAACTGAACTCACCCACCCACCCACATAATATCAATCATGGAACTCAGGACCCCACTACCTATAGAAATTAAATAATCATATTTATCTGCCTGGCTTGACAGCAGACTCATATCAGTATTCAAGTCATAAATGATTTTATCGAAATTATAATCCGGTTTGATCATCCCGTTATGGTATTCTTGAAGTTCGACATGCAGATTGTCCATTTATTTCCTCCTATGTTTAATAGTTTGAAATTGTAGTATATATCTAAATCAACTAGACAGTTCAATGGATCTGAACTCATGGTCCTCAAGGTATTCGAGCGTCCCACTGATATCTATTTCATGCGCAAAATGAAGTTCTTTTTGCATGTCTTCCGGTAAATAATCATAGAATTTCGAGACGAAGATTTCCTTATCTAAAGTAACAGTTAGCAGTTCATCTGCATCCCATTCTCTGTTTTTTATTTCTGCAAGTATTTCTACGGCATTTGGTATATTTAGCATCTTGATCCTTCCCAGTCCATCTGGCGGGGAAACATCGACCCCTAGGTATCTGAACATCCATACCAATGTTTTAGTAATGACGGATCCTGTAAAAGTCTCAAAAATTGTTGTGTCTCTATCTGTCCAGATGATTCTTTCGTTACTTTTAACTGAGAACTGTTGGTAAGCACTGCGTTTATCTGATAGCAAGCTGTTAGCTTCGTCATTCAAATATGAAAAAGATTCTTCAGAGCATAGAAGTTCCATGATTTTTTCACCGATTCGCTTGTGTATCTTAACATTACCACCGAGATATTTTGGTGCTTTACCATCGTATGCTTTACTGACATAAACTTTACTTTTTTTAGTATCAATTTGTGTTATTTCCCATAACTTACCAGCAAGAATAATATTATCACCGGGATTCAATTGACTGACTTTGTCTATCTTTCCTATTTTCTTGACTCCATGTAATACATCATACTGATCAGAAGACATAAATACCGAATAAAACTCTTTGCCTCTTAGCAGGTTTTCTGCTTCTAGTCCTACAATCAATTCGTTTGGACCTTTTATCAATTCCAAAAAATCGTTGTCGACCATACTTTCAATCAGGTGGAGTATTTTATCTTCATCCATTGAGTAGAAGATACTGTTTCTCTTTATTCTCTCAATCAAGTTATTCAGTCGAATCCCGTTAGTTTCTTTACACATGGAGATGATCTGGTGGAAAAGGATGTCTAGTGGTAAGGGGTATCCTGTTGCTGGTTCCACCCATTTTTCTTTTACTAACTCCATTACTGCCAGCGACTGTAGAAGACTGTTACTGTCAGTAGTATACAGCTGCAAAATTTGACTGGAAGCTGATTTTCTCCCCGAACGTCCCAATCTCTGTTTTAAAGCAGAAACCGTAAAGGTGCTGTCGATTTGGATGACCATGTCGATGCTCCCGATATCAATACCCAATTCAAGGGAACTAGTAGCCACTACGCTTTTAGGAAGGCTTGCATTGGCCATATTACGTTCTACATATTCTCTTTCGTTCTTGTCGATGGATGAATGATGAGCATAATATGTTTCACCCAAATTTTCTTTATTTGCAAGTTTATTCAACATTACAGTAGTCTCTTCAACCTGTCCTCTGCTATTACAAAAAATCAATGATTTATGATGTCTTGTCAGCTCGCGTAAGTCCTTTAAAAGATCTAAAGGTAGTTTTATAAAATCAGTTTTATCAAAATGCATTAAGCTATACCTTAAATTTTTATCACTGCCTAGTGAATTGATAATTTCGACATTATCGATATTCTTTGAATTGACCCAGGATTTGACAAGCGTAAAATTACTGATCGTAGCAGATAAACCGATTATCCTTGGTCTTTTTGCAGTGTAATCCTCCATTCTTGAAAGTAGCGAACGAAGATGGATACCTCTCTCAGAATCTATGAAAGAATGTATTTCGTCAATGATTATAAAATCCAAGTCGTGAAAGATGCGACTTAACTGTTCAGTCTTATTTACAAACAAACTTTCCAGAGATTCTGGAGTTATTTGTAGTATGCCGGCTGGATTTTTTAAAAATTTGTTCTTTTTCGCCTGAGAGATATCTCCATGCCATTTGTGTATCTCTATATAGGTGTGTTCACACAAGGTCTCTATTCGATTAAACTGATTATTTATCAGTGCCTTTAAAGGTGATATGTATATAACTTTTAGATTATGTTCTGCATTTTTTTCAATCAGCGACAAAATAGGTAAGAATGCAGCCTCAGTTTTTCCTGAGGCTGTTCCGGAAGATAGTATAATATCTTTATCAGTATTTATTATTGCAGGAATCGCCATATCTTGTATAGGTGTGAAGGAATCCCATTTCATCTCCCAAATCTTTTTCTGTATTTTTTTGGAAAGCAAGTCAAAAGTACTAATTATTATCCCTCCATACTAGAAAATCTTGATGTCACAGCATCAGAAGTTTGTTCTTCTTCGCTGCCCGCACGTTTGAAAATTTCTCTTCTGTCATATTGAGGATACTTCTGAATGATATTCAAGACACTTAAAAAGTGTTTGATGATATGACCGACTGTTAAGTTATTTTCCGCACCGGGTCGGGAATATTGATCATTGATAAAGGAAACAATCTCTTCTTGCGAAACGGAAGAAACATACCCATGGTGAGCAGCATGAATATCCTTCAGCTTGGATAACAACAGATAAGTATCATCGTGATTAAGTGGAGTCAGTTTAATAACTGGCTGAGACAAATCTCTGAACTCCTTGGTTTCGTAAGGATTTGTTTCTAATCTTCTTTTTAGTGCCCCATAACTGTACAATCCCCGTCTTTCATCTTCCAGGAATTCATGCGTACCCCCGAAGGTAATGTATAACCCTTCTACATTACCTTGGACCGTATCATTAAAAATTTTTAGAATTGTCTCATAATTTTTGTTTCTAGTCTGAGAGTGAGTAATTTTGTAGATATTTATCGCTTCATCAAAGTTAATAACCAATCCATTGTATCCGATGCTTTTAACAAATTTGGCAATAACCTTAATGTAATCATAGTAATTGGTGTCAGTAATGATTTCTCTAACTCCCAGATCCTTTCTGGCATCAGTCTTTGTTTTATATTCACCGCGCAGCCATTTTAAAGCTTGACGCTGAAGATTTTTATCATCATGAACAAACCCTCTGAAGTACATGTTAAGTATGCGAGAAAAATCATGGCCACCGGTCAACTCATCCATTTTGGAAACCACAGACACTATTTCTTTTTCTACATCTTTTATAAATTCCTGGTTTTCCAACTCAATCGAATCATAGTGTTTCTCCTGGACGATTTTATTCTGAACGCCGCTTATCCATTTTTCCAGAATAACATTTAAAGCGTTCCCGTCAGGTTTAGTGGAAATTGCCAGATTTTTCATTAATTCTGTATAAGTTGCAACTGCTTTTCCTTCTCGCCCATATAACTGTCTAACTGGTGAAAAATCCGCTTTAGTAACTGCATAGTTCTGTTTAAAAGCAATTTGTTGTATGAGTGATTGTATAAAGCTTTTACCAGTTCCGAAAGCTCCGATATAAAATTTCACAACTGATGATCCCTGCTCGATAATTTCCAGGTCATTCAGAATCTGCTGTGCCTCCTCGGTACGCCCTACCATGACATGGTGCAGTCCTCTGCTAGGAACCACTCCGCCTGATAGAGAATTCAATATAGCTGCTGAGTCTCTTTTTTTAATTTTCAATTAAGTCACCTCTCACATAATCGAATACATCTTGAAAGTCTTTAATTATTCTCACTTCATCACTGTCTTCTTCAAATAAGATATCTTCCAGATTTTCGTTAGCCTTTTCATTTATTGCTGTCAGTAATACAGTCAGCATCATACCATTATTCTTGGCGAATGCTGCAGCTTTTTCAAATGATACAATACTGCTTTCAAACATCAAAACGAATTCTTTCTCAATTGAATTTAATGAATCTAGAAATCCTTCGTAATCTTCATCTACATCATTGAAAATACCCATAGCAGTGATTGAATCGTGAGCACTTTTTTCCTTACTGAAAAAACTGTCGTTATTTGTTTCGTCTAAAGAAGTAACGGCATTCTTGTCTGTCTTGTCCACTATCGGTTCTATGTCATTAGCTGTTGATGTTTCAATAGCATTTTGGAGTATATCTAATTCTTTTTCTTTTCTCTTAATTTCTTCCCAATTTAAATTAATTATGTTGCTTTCAGGCTCTTCATTGACAGGCTTTTTAGGAATCGAACTTCCTTTCGAAGACTGTTCTTTTGACTGAACCATTTTGAATCTGTCTTTGCTGTCTAGTAAATCATTTCTAAGATTTTCAGGTAGCACTGAATCATCTACTTTAATTTCTCTTTTGACACCACTTTCTGAACGAACAATGTTCTCGGAAAGTCGAAAGAGGTTCGAAACCATTTCTGTTAGTTTATCTGTTGGTCTATATTCTTTAACATATACATGTACTGGGTCGAATCTTCTGCCCATAACGGCACTATGATAGAGTTCTCTGACAATCCTTCTATCCCGTTGTTCAAACCATTCATTCAGAACGTCTTCACTATTGTCATTTATTCGTTTCTGTACTGTGACGATTCCCTGCTTGAATTTGTTGTAAATCTTATTCTTGTTCTGTTTGAAAAATTCTGTCTCTCTATAATTTTTCAGATAAGGTTTCCAGTAGGTTATAGAAATACTGTTCAGAGAGTCTTTATTGTGTTGAATCTCCTTATATAAAGGAGGAATCCTGTCTTCTGTTGTATCCCACTGAGCAGCCAAGTCTGTTTCACCTAATTCGTACAGCATATCTGCTATCCATTCGGTTAAGTATTTATTGATCTCAGGGAATCGGTCCTCATAATTTTCCATGAGTCTTACCAGCATGCTGATATTAAAAGCGGCTTTGCTGTTGAATGAATAGTTAAGCAATTCGTATACAAAGATAAAAATGTAACTTAGATCTACATCGATATAGTTGTTATTAAGTACTTGTTCTCTCCAGTAAAAATACCATTTTAACTGTCTGTCATTGAGGCTGCTGAATGTCGGCCAATAACTGCTGAAAGGTATTTCTTTAGTCTGTTTACCTCTCTTCTTCGCAAATTTCAAAGAGTTTTTAACGAACTCTTTTTGAGAGTTACTCACAGTAAACTGTATCGTGGGAGAATTACGTTTATAAGTATTTTCAGTATCTGATTTAACTTCATTGACTGATTCCACGATATCATTAGGGGTTGTGAGGTGATTATATTCCTCAAGTATAATATCTTTATCACTCAAGTTTCGCACCCTAATAAATGCTTCACAATCCTATCGGATTAACCCTCACCAAAGAAATTACGCAGCAATTTGTTCTTGGTTTGACTGATTTCCAATCAAAATTTCTTTGAATGCCGCCGGT
>NZ_BAAGIR010000059.1:0-12708 GCF_054658155.1 Alkalibacterium sp. m-11 | reverse complement strand
AAAAACAAGCTCACATGCCCGCCAAATGGTTAACACTCATTGAGTTAGCACAAGATTACGTGGAAAGTGTAGCCTGATTTGGCATCAGAGCCCAGAATCGCTTTAAAAGAGCTCAAATGACCGTAGAGTATTCGGCGGAGCGACCCCTTGACAAGCCGAACGTATGAATGGTTTAAACTGGTTAAAACAAGGGTGTCTTAGTCATGCCTTCATTTGTCTATCGTCGCCCTTGTATTTTTCAAATAAACCATTCATGTGTTTGTCAAGGGCGAATACTCCCACTAATGATAGTGAGAAATCATTTCTCTCTTATTTTTCTTTTGTTTTTCATAAAACTTTTTACACTACCTACGCTTTGTTACTTGATTATACTGTAAAAATACCGTACAATCAAGTCGGAGGTGAGTATATGTCTGACAAAGAACGCGTAGAAATACGTATGCCAAAAGTTATTCTAGAAAAAGTAGACGCATACCAAAAAGAAAATGGACTGCCTACAAGAACGGCAGCTATCCTTGAACTAATAAGAAAAGGTCTTGAGAAATAACTTCAAGCTATCGCTTGACCGACATTCATCTCCCACTTTCACTGGTGCTTCGTACCCATACGTTTAGAAGTGGGAGACTTCTTTCGGAATTACGTTAAAAAGAAAGCCATTGATATTGCCAATGCCCTGCTGGATAACGGGTACGAAGAAGGTCGGGCGATACCTATCGCAACAGGCCAGGCGAAAGAATGGGCCGATAACGCCTCAGAAGATGAGATCCGTTCATTCAAATACAGTGATAATCCAGACAAGCAGGATCAGCATGACGACACAACAAATGAAAAGCTGCTGGACAATGATGTTCTGGTTTACTTTGAAGAAGAGGAATGGAAGGTACGGACGAAAGACGCCAAACGTTCTGACTCGACTTTTGACAGTAAAGATGAAGCAGTCAAGCGGGCCAAAGAAATAGCAGATAATAAAGAATCGAACGTCATTACATTTACGAAAGACGGGAAACGGCAGTAAACGTTTTAACTCATATTAAAAAGCGCCTGAACCACGCAGGATTTGATCTGCTGTGGTCAGGTGCTTTTTATCAACTCATTACTGTTACCGACTTAACTTATTCTGATTCACGAAGAAGCGGCATACTCATGCATCGTGGGCCCCCGCGTCCGCAGGACAGCTCACTTGAAGGAATTTCGACGACTTTTATTCCATTTTTACGCAGCAGTTCGTTGGAAACGTAGTTACGGTTATACGTGATAACCAATCCTGGTTTGATAGCTAACGTATTTGAGCCATCGTTCCACTGTTCTCTCGGCGCAGCGATCGGATCCCCTCCCCCACATGGGATGAGGTTGATTTCAGGCATGTTCAGCACATCTTTCAGGAGATCAGTCAAGTCTGTATGATGTGAGACCTTGATCTGCCCTTCCACTTTAGAAGGTTCCAGCATATAGATCGACATTTTTTCGTCCAGATCCTGTATACCGGGATGAATCGTAAATGCATCTTTATCCACCATTGTAAATACTGTGTCCAGGTGCATCATTGCTCTGACATGTGGAATTTCGATTGCGAGGATCTTTCTGAACTTACTCTGCTTGTCAAATAGTGAATGAGCCAGTTCTTCGATGGCCCGTCCAGATGTGCGCTGGGAGACACCTATGGCAAGGACATCCTCACTTAAAACAAGGATATCTCCACCTTCGATCGTCGTATCCGAATTGCGGTCACGCCAAAGCGGCAGCTGATCCCCTTTAAAATCTGGATGATATCTGGCGATCGTTTCCATAAACAGTGACTCTCTTTTTCGGGCTTCGTAGGTCATTTTATTGATGGACATGCCTTTACCTAATGTGGAGGCAATGTCTCTCGTATAATAAAGATTAGGCATGGGCTGCATCAGAAACAGATCCTGATCCTGCCGATCGGTCAACCATCCAAGCGAACGAGACTGAATGTCAAGCTTATCCGTTCTTACTCCTGCCATCATCGTATCGACCATATCTTTCGTATTCATTGACAGCAAGTAGTCTGATAAGGTGTCTTTAACATCTTTGATGTATATACCTGACTCTTTGATTATCTGATCAACTAAAGTCTGATGCCCCTGTTGCGCATCAAGGGCTTCCGCCACCAGTTCTTCCAGGTAAACAACTTCAGATCCGTTGTCCTTCAAGGCTTCTGCAAATGCATCATGTTCCTGCTGTATGATCGGCAGATAAGGGATGTCATCAAAGAGCAAGTCTTCCATAGTTGAAGGAATAAGGTTTTCCACTTCCCGTCCTGGACGTTTTAATAGAACGGATTTCAGCGGATCGATTTCTGAATTGATATTGAATAGTCTTGGCATAGTGTCCTCCTGATAAGCTTTAGTATAGATATTTAAAATATAGTATAAATATTCATTCAAGTACAAATGGAAAGAGAAAAGATTGCTCTTCTCCCTTTCCTTCTTATTCTTCTACAAATACATCTGGTGATTCTGTATAGTCTGGTGCAAGAGCTACGTTTTCAGGTTTGTGTTCGTAGCGGATCGGTTCATTGTAACCATCATCTTCAGCCATTTTCTGTTCCAGCCACATTTCTGTCTCCATCAATGCCTCATCAAGATGATCGACTGCTTTGCTCTTAGTTTCCTGAGCCTTCGTTTTCAGTTGTCTCTGAAAGTCTTCTCCTGACTGTGGTGCAAAAAGATAAGCTGCTGCTGCTCCAGCTAAGGCACCCAATGCCATTCCTATTCCGAAACTACCTTTTGACATGCTGTTTTCCTCCTAGTTAGTAAGTGATTTTTCCAGTGACACAAGTTCTATGCAGGTACACAATGCTTCCATTGCAATTTCCAGATCATCTAGTTTGGCAAAACTTGGAGCCAGTCTGATGCTGTTATCCTTAGGATTGATGCCATAAGGGTATGCGGCATTTGCAGGAGTCAATTCGATCCCGATCGCTTTCATTTTTTCAACGGTATCTGTTGCACAACCGTCCTGAGTAGTCAGATGAATGAAATAGCCGCCTTCAGGTTTGGTCCACTGAACAAACGTGGATCGGTCTCCGGAAAAGTACGCAGAAAGAATCGTATCGACCCAGTCAAATTTAGGTGAAAGAATTTCAGCGTGCTTTTCCATGTGCTCCTCGATCGTTTCTCGGTCTTTCAGAAACAGGACATGGCGCATCTGATTGATTTTATCAAAACTGATGATCTGCTTACTGAACTCAAGAGCCAGTTCGTTGATGCGTGCTTCTGATGCACCCATAGCCGCTACGCCAGACCCGGGAAGTGTCATTTTAGAAGTAGACACATACTGTATCACCCGGTTCTCATTTCCAGCTTCTTTACACGCTTTCAGGAGATCTGCAGCTTCTTTCTTATGATCAGTCAAGTGGTGAACGACATACGCGTTGTCCCATAGGATAATGAAATCCTCGTAAGCCGTGAACATATTCGCCAGACGGGCGACTGACTTATCGGAAATCGTTTCTCCAGTCGGGTTATTGTATGTAGGCACTACAAACATCCCTTTTATCGCCGGATCCTGTGCAACCAGTTTTTCAACTGTTTCCATATCAGGACCCTGACCGGTCAGCTCGACCGGAATCATTTCTATACCTAGATGATCCAGCATGAACCAGTGCCTGTCGTATCCTGGACTCGGACAGATAAATTTGACCTTTTCTTCTTTTGACCACGAGTCTTTAGCTGTGTACATGAAGTGCACAAGTGTTGCATACATCAGCTGAAGACTGGAATTGCCTCCGACAAAGGTTTCCTCCACTTGTGTATTCAACAGGGTACCGAAAAGTTCCCGAGCTTCTTTTAGACCAAAGAGCCCTCCATAGTTTCTTATGTCAAGTTCATCTTCACTATACCAGTTTTCGATGCGTGTTTCAATTAATAAAGCTTCAGAAAGCTTCAACTGATCTGTTGAAGGGATCCCTCTGGCGATAGTGATGTCAAAGGGTCGATTTTTATACAGAGCATACTGAGATCTCAACTGCTCCAGACGTTCACTTATTTCTTCAATAGACATGACATTTCTCCTCTCGTTGCCCTGCACTTAGCAGAAAGCAGACTAGCTAGTCATCATTATACCTTATCTTAGAAGATTTTAAAAACGACGCATCAGTGCTGATAGTTGACTGACCCGCTCTCTACAAAACTTCCTGGATTTTGCGCACGCATTCATCATGATCATGCGCCCTTGCCGGACACTGATAGCGACCGAAAAAGATCATCCGGTGATGCGCAATACTCCATAGTTCTCGCGGCAGTTTTTCCATCAGGATCTCTTCGACTTGTTTGACTGTCGCTTTTTGAGAACAGATATTGAATCGTTTACTGATACGTTCCACATGGGTATCGACGGCAATAGCCGGTTCGTCAAAGGCCACACTCATGACGACATTGGCTGTTTTTCTGCCGACGCCAGCCAGACTTTCAAGTTCTTTGTGTGTTCTCGGCACTTCGCCGTTAAAGCGGACGACCAGGTCTTCTGAACATTTCTTTAAAAACTTAGCTTTATTGCGGTATAGTCCGATCGTCTTGATTTTGTCCATGATTTCTTCCACTTCAGCTTCCATCATCGCCTCAGGATTCGGATAAGCTTCAAATAGCTGGGGCGTCACTTTGTTTACTCCTACATCAGTAGTCTGTGCACTCAGTATGACAGCTATCAGCAGTTCGAAAGTATTTTTATGTGTCAGTTCAGCTTTCGCATCAGGGTACAAAACACCCATTGCCTCGATCAGTTTGGTGGTTTCGGTCGCATTCAGTAATTCTGGTTCTTTCATCCCAGCATTCTCTCCTTATTCTGTCGTCATGTTCTCAAGTATTGTCATTATTCTTCAGCCAGTTATACATCGGCACGGGTTTTTCTTCGTCATCATTTTCACTATCTGACGAATTGGTAGACTGATTCTGTCTGTGCCGTCTGGACTCTTTCTCGACCTGCTCTTTTGTGCGAATGTTTTTCTTTTCCCATGTCAGCAGGATCCTGTCGATGTATTTCAGGCTGTATACCTGGCTCAATACAGCTTCACGCAAAGCTGCTTCAATCAGGTCGATCGGGTAGTCATCTTCATTCAGCCACATATCAAGCGTCTGTATTTCTATTGCGGACAATCCTCTTCCGAATTCTTCTTCGAACAAACGGTAAAGATCTTTTGAAGACAGCTCTTCCTTTTCTTTCTTCACCGTTTTCGACTGTTCTTCCTGCAGGTAGACTAGTTTTTCGTATAACAGATCAAAAGAGAATTCATCCTGAGTCTTCCCCTCTTCATTTGTGCTGGTCTCTATTGTAATAATTTTTTTTGTCATCAGCTGGTGAATCGCTTTGTATGCTTCTTCTCTTGATACATCCAGTCGCTCTGCAAGTAGTTGACTGTCAGGAAAGCGCTGGCCGTTTTCAACTAGAGAAAGAAGCTGAATGAGAACAACCAGATCAGTATTTGTCAGCCCCAGATCTTTATAATGCATCAGCAATGGATTAGGGATAAGTGTCTGACCGGCTTTTATCCACTTTATAAGGTCTTCAGCCATATTTCGGCTCCTTTCTAACTTTTCCTCACAATCAATGAGGTTCATTATTTAAAAAAAGGACTGGGTAAAATGCCCAATCCTTTTTATTGCGGTCACTGCTTCTTATGGATAAATACGGTTCAATAGACGTGGGAACGGTATGGCTTCACGGATATGTTCAGTTCCGCTGATCCAAGTCACCGTACGCTCTAGTCCCAGTCCGAAACCGGAATGAGGGACACTGCCGTATTTGCGCAGATCCAGATACCATTCATATTCACTGACGTCCAGGTCGAACGCTTCAAGCTGCTTACGCAGGGCATCATAGTCATCTTCACGCTGAGATCCCCCTATGATTTCGCCGTATCCTTCTGGAGCAATAAGGTCTGCACATAAGACGATATCTTCACGAGTCGGATGTGGCTTCATGTAAAATGGCTTGATTGCTTTCGGATAGTTCAGGATAAAGACAGGCTTATCGAACTGTTCAGCGATAAAAGTCTCTTCTGGTGATCCGAAGTCTTCTCCCCAGGTCACGTCAAAGTCATTTTTATTCAACAGCTCAACTGCTTCATCATAAGAGATTCTTGGATAAGGCAGAGACGTGTATTTTTTCAGTAGGTCTTTATCACGCTCAAGAACATCCAGAGCTTGATCACAGTTATCCAGGACACTCTGGACAAGATAAGCGACATATTGTTCCTGAATTTCCAGAGAATCGTCCTGATCCATAAAGGCCATTTCAGGTTCAATCATCCAGAATTCGATCAGGTGACGACGGGTCTTGGATTTTTCTGCCCGGAAAGTCGGACCGAATGAAAAGACTTTGCCAAGAGCCATAGCTCCTGCTTCCATATACAGCTGCCCACTTTGAGACAGGAAGGCATCTCTGTCAAAGTATTCTGTGTGGAAGAGTTCAGTCGTGTTTTCTGCCGCACTACCAGTCAGGATTGGCGGATCGATTTTAGTAAAGCCTTCTTTATTGTAGAACTCATACGTTGCACGGATGATTTCATTTCTGACCTGCATCACTGCATGCTGCTTTGAAGATCGCAGCCATAAATGACGGTTATCCATAAGAAACTCGGTACCATGTTCTTTCGGCGTTATCGGATAATCAACTGACTCGCCGATCAATTCCAAGCTGTCGACATGTATTTCATAGCCGAATTTAGAACGTGTGTCTTCCTGAATTGTTCCTTCGACCCAGACGGAGCTTTCCTGCGTAATGTTTTTAGCTGTCTGAAACACTTCCTCAGAAACTTCACTCTTAACAACAACCCCCTGGAAAAAGGCTGATCCGTCCCGTAGATTCAGAAAGGCAATTTTCCCGCTTGAACGCTTATTGGCAATCCATGCCCC
This sequence comes from Alkalibacterium sp. m-11, assembly GCF_054658155.1. Taxonomy (NCBI): domain Bacteria; kingdom Bacillati; phylum Bacillota; class Bacilli; order Lactobacillales; family Carnobacteriaceae; genus Alkalibacterium; species Alkalibacterium sp. m-11. The sequence continues at coordinate 5,833 of NZ_BAAGIR010000059.1, read as the reverse complement.
AATTCTTACTTTCTCTCCGACATGCTTACGCGCTTCTATTATCTGTACTTTCTTCACGTTAATAATTCCCTTCCGATTTAAATATTATCAATGGTACGCAGCCATTCACCTGTCTGCAGATTGACGATATAATAGCCTAACCTGTCATTCTCGTTGCGGTAGCTGATTTCCCAGACCGGTGTATCGTCGATCATGCCGATCCGTGCATTTAAAATCTTGACTGGATCTCTGGCTTCCCGAGTCATTCTAACTGCTTCCTGTTCAGAAATAGTATTTTCTGCAGAGAAAGAAGTGATCTGACCCCCATCTTGTTGAACGATATAAATACGTTCTTGTCCTTCTTCATTCGTTCCAGTCACCGTCAGGTAGGTTTCCGTTCCGTTAAACCAGTGAAAGTCCGATACCTGGTCTAGGTTCGTCCGTTCCCTGACAAATGCGACCGTATCTGCTTGTGCACGAGTATACGTTATGGTCGATCGCTGATATAAAACAATCGTTCCGATAATTATCAGACTCAATGTAATGGCGAGACCAATTATAATTTTTTTCACTTGTCTCTCCTCAATCTGTTTCCATTTATTTCAACTTCTCTAGTATAGCAAATGACACTGGAGAAATAAATATCTGGGTCATTAATCTTTGCCTTCAGTTTGTCCGAAAAATGTCCGAGTTTCGTCTATGATCTTGTCAAGCGGATATTCTTCCAGCACCAGTCCTTCAGGCAGCGAGTCGGTAAATGCAGAGCCGTAACTCGAATCAATAATCCGTCTATCCAGAACGATCCAGATGCCTTTATCATGAACTGATCGGATCAGTCTGCCGATTCCCTGCTTGAACTTCATTACAGCTCTAGGTAGAAGGTCATGTACAAAGGGGTTCTGTCCCTGATCGCTCAATAGCTGGTGCCTGTGCTTGACCAACGGCATATCTGGAGAATCGAACGGCAGTCGAGTCAAAATGACCAGTTTCAGTTCATCTTCTGGAAAATCTACCCCTTCCCAAAAACTGTCGGCCCCAAGCACGACTACTTCTCGTGCCTTTTTCACCTGCTTGGCTATTTTTAAAGGGGTGCCTGAAATGTTCTGTGCAAGGATAGTCTTTCGGTTCAATGTCGGACGATTTTTCAGAAGCTGATAGACGGCCTGAATCGTTTCCTGGGACCGGAAAAGGATCAGCGTGTTCTCATTGGTCTGTTTAAGTATGTCTTCAAGTTGTCCAGCCAGATTGGAAGCATACGCACCTCGTTTTAAATGGCCGACTGCTGTCTGCTGATCTGGAACAAATAGTCTCCCTTGCTTCTGATAATCAAACACAGAATCAAAGCTGCTGAATTCAGCCTGCTCAAGACCGAGTGCCAGCTGAATATAGCTTGTCGATCCTTTAACAGACAGGGTGCTGCTCGTTAACACAAGATGATCGACTGCATGCAGCCTGTTCTGGAGCAGTTCTCTGCTTCCATGATTATACTTGTAGAATGTCAATGTACTCCACGGTGAGCGGGAATAAAACCTCATACCTGTCAGGCTGCCTTTTTCCTGCTTGAAAAAAAGTTCGGTAAATGTCTCAGATAAATGCTGAATACGGTCTATGACGAGCTGAAGACGAGACGCCAGTCGTCTGATTTCTTTAGGCATCGATTCTATTTCTGCTTCAAGCAGTTCAAGAATCTGATTGCCCATATAAATCGTTTCATCGATCGTAGCTTTTAACCGTTTATTATCTTTTTTCAATCCGACTGAAAGAGCATTTAATTCGATCTTATGATCTTTCCATTCGACAACTGTGTCGGAGTAGTCATCTGACTGACGAATGCGGGCGATCCATGAGTCGGACCATTCCTGCCATTCTTCATTTAGGATATGAGCCGCTGACTCCAGAAATCTGATCTGATAATCTTTAACAGGACTATCCGCTGCCGCATCCAGCTGATTAAGAATGGAATCTTCTTTGTCGAGTGATCCAATCTGCTTGAGATCCTTGACGAGTGAACTGACTCTTAATGAAAGTGTAGCACTCTGATCAATGACATCCGGTAAATGATGGGCTTCGTCAATAATGACAGTCCCACCTTGAATAATAGGCTGAGCCTTTTTCCAGTCAGCCAGCAGATAGGCATGATTGGCTATGATGATCGCTGATTCTTCGAGACGTCTGTTTCTACGGTGTAAGAACTCATACGATTCAAAAACAGGAAGAGGAGTCAGGCGTTCTGAGGGTCGAATATCCTTCCAGAATGCATGAGCCATATGTGCTCCGGACCCGATTTCTTCAAGGTCACCCTCGGTTGTTTCAGTCAGCCAAACTAGTATTTTCATGCAGAAAATGGCTTCTGTATGAGTAGCTGCTGTGTTTCTCCATTTTCTGTAAAAAGCTGAAAGTGAAAGATAATGAAACTCACTCTTGGCTACAGCTACTGCTTTGGAGAACGGCATCTTCTGATTGAGCACAGGAACGATATCGGCTGAAAGCTGCTTTTGAAGAATTTTAGTATAAGTAGAAATGATTATTTTATTCTCTTTTGAAGCTAAGTAGTAAGATGGAAAAAGGTAACCATACGTTTTTCCGGAACCCGGAGCAGCCTCAATGAGCTGTGTATAGTTTGGAGTATCTTTTTTCAAGTAATTGAATAAGGTATTCATCATCTCAGACTGGCCGCTTCGCCAGTCAAGACCGATCTGAGATAAAACAGACCTTTTCTCCTCTTCCTTATAGGGATAGACAGGCTGTTTTCTGTACTGTTCCTGAACAGTCGGACTGATGGGCTTCTTGATAGCCATATCCCCCACAATCATAAGAGAGTCACTTAAGTCACAGGGATTCTTCATCATATCATCAAGAGCATCTCTGAAAAACAAAGCCGTTTCAGCTGTAGTACTGGGTGAAAGGTCTGCGAGAGACTCAATAGTAATCAGAGGAAGGCTTCTGACTTTGTCATCCAGTTTATTCAAAAGAAATACCGTTGCTTCTGCATCAGATAACGCGTTATGGGCGTGCTCAAGTGTATAGCCAAGGGATGCAGTCAACTCCTTGAGCTGGTAACTGTCCTCAGAAGGATAAAGGATCTGAGCCAGCTCTACTGTATCAACAGCCGGTATACTGAGCGGTTTTAAACCGGCTCTTTCAAGACATTCATTTAGAAACTGAAAATCAAACCCTACATTATGTGCAACGAAAATCGTGTCTTCCAGCAGGTGTCGGATCACATGAGCGATGTCTTCGAAATATGGTGCAGTCGCCAGATCCTGAGTGGTAATTCCTGTCAGGTCTCTGATGGTTCTGCTGACCTTGCGTGAAGGGTTGACGAATGTATCGAAAGACTGAATGATGTCACCGTTTCTGACCAGAACACAGGCGAACTGGATCATTCTTTCATCTCGACCGATACTGGCACCCGTCGCTTCGATATCGACGACAGCGTATAACTGATCTTTTTTCATAAGCCCCCTCTTTTCTATCTCTTCATACTGGCGTAAAATCGTCAAATGTATTTATTTTCTTTGAGCCAGTTTAGAATAGGCCCGGTTTTATTTTCAACAGCACCCAAAACCACAGCTTTTTCAGCAACTTGAATCGCTTCTCCGAGCCATGGCCCACCTCTACTGTCCGTTTCTTCCATGATAATCCGTCCGTTTACGGCCAGTTCTTCACGTGACTGGATAGGCAGTGTAAGAATAAGGCGTGCAGCAGTACGCTTATCGAATGGAAGATTCAGCATCTGTAAAAGATCTTCCGCCTCCCAGATTAATGGTGGAGTATAAGTGTAGACAATATAATGATTCAACGGGTAGTGATGGCGGTATAATATCAGTTCCAGCAATTTGACGCTGTCAGTAATCAACTGGTTGGAGAGACGCCAATATTTAAGGAAGGCCGTTGCTTCTTTGGAATCATTTATTCCCATGAAATAAAGCAGCAATGCCCAGACATGCCGCTCTTTCTTAAGTGGTTTGGAAATAAGTGAGAAGCGTCTCAGCGCTACTTTTCCGTACTTCATACCAGGGCAATGGGCATAAAGACTTGTTGCAAAAAAGGCTTCCATCCCCTGGAGGACATACTCTCCCATAGCCATTTTTACAAATTCCACCTGAATACGCTCGACGGCAATGTTTTCAAGCAGGTGCGCATTAACCACAATCGCATAAAACGTATCAGCCTCAAGCTGAAAGCCGAGCTGAGAGGCAAATCGAACCGCCCGCATCATCCGCAGGGCATCTTCGTGGAACCGTTCTTCGGGCTTGCCTACTGCACGGATGATCTGTTCCTTCAGATCACGCTCCCCGTCAAAGAAATCCTGGATGTTTCCTTTGTTATCCATTGCGAAAGCATTGATTGTCAGGTCACGTCGCTTCAAGTCTTCTTCTAAAGAGCGCACAAAAGTGACCGAATCAGGACGTCTGTAATCTTGATACGTCGATTCGGTCCGAAATGTAGTAACTTCATAACTTTCATCGTCCAGCAGCACCATGACTGTTCCATGCTCGATTCCTACATCAACAGTCCGTTTGAACAGCCGTTTAATTTCTTCAGGAAAGGCACTCGTTGCAATATCAACGTCATTGACTGTTTTTCCAAGGAGGGCATCTCTGACACTGCCTCCGACGAAGTATGCTTCAAAACCCGCAGCCTGAAGTGTCTCCAGAACGGGCAGAGCTTTCTCGAATTCTCCTTTTACTGGTACTTTCAAGGTCATATATACGGGGTACAAATCAGTGACGCATTCTACCCCTTCTCTCCTTTATCACTTAACTGTCTGCTTCGTTCCTGCCATCATGACGTTCGAAACGGTACGCATCTCTACTTTGAAACTTGTCCATGATGGCGTCGAACGAATCAGATAGGTCGATATCTAAAGAGTTGGCAAGACTGATCAGAACGAACAGGACATCGCCAAGCTCTTCTTCGACCCTTTTTTCCTCTTCGGACTCTTTTTTCTGTTTTTCACCATACCGATGATTAACTTCTCTTGCCAGTTCGCCCACTTCTTCAGTCAAACGAGCTAGCTGCCCTAATGGTGTAAAGTATCCAGTCTTGAACTGACTGATATAGTCATCAACCTGTTTCTGCATGTCTGTCATGTCAGTCATCTGTTTACTCCTTAGCTGATGGTTTCAGGAGGACGAGACACCGTTCTCCATTTTTTCTTCGATATGTTTTAGTTCTTCTGCCAGGGAGTAAAAATCGTCCCGGTTATCTGTTTCAAGTGCACGATCGATATCTTCCAGCACCTGCTCACGCTGTTTCTGAAGATAAAAGGTGTCGACCGCTTCGTCGACCTGTTCATCGATCTCGGAAGTCATGCGATCGTTCCATTTTGCATAAGGGTTGTCTTCGAGAATTGCTGCATATTCAGGTGACAGCAGCGAATCCTGGAAAAGCAGTTCGATATACAAGTCTGTATGCCAGTTCAGCCTGACTTCGTGGAAAGCTTGCTCAGGGTGGTCATATTCCTGACCATCCTTATAGAACCGGAACGCTTCATCTTCTGTACCAACAGTCGCCATTCTTATTCCACGAGGAGTTTTGTTCGCTTCTTCTACAAACTTGGTCTTGTTGAGTACAATGTCATGATTGAGTAAATAGTTTAAAATCCACATCGATTCTCTGCGTTTCATCTGATAGCGCTGCAAAAACCACTTGAGAAATTTCTTCTTGTCTTTTAACTGTACGCGACTATACATGTAAACTCCCCTCCTTTTCTATGCTCACTTACTCAAGTTTCGCACCCTAATAAATGCTTCACAATCCTATCGGATTAACCCTCACCAAAGAAATTACGCAGCAATTTGTTCTTGGTTTGACTGATTTCCAATCAAAATTTCTTTGAATGCCGCCG
>NZ_BAAGIR010000058.1:0-12890 GCF_054658155.1 Alkalibacterium sp. m-11 | reverse complement strand
TGGTAGTGGTACTCACATTTTACCAAAGAGAGCTGTCTTTTTCTTTACCTTTAAGCTGATTAATCTAAATAATCCTTATAATGTAAAGGATAGAACGGAGTTCTTAGGGGTGCGAAACTTGAGTATATTAGTATAATGAGACTATCATCTCGGAAAGGAAGGTCTTGAATATGATATGTCAACGTTGTATGGAACGTAACGCAACAATACACTTAACTACAAGTATCAATGGTCAGAAACGAGAAATCGATCTTTGTCAGAAATGTTATAGGGAAATCAAACAGCAGGAGCAACAAGGGCGCATGAACCAGGGTAATCAGAGTGATCCGTTTGGTTTCAATCAATTTGATGATTTTTTCAAAGCTCTTTCAAGAGGAATGGGCCCTCAGAATCAAGGTCAGACTCCTCCTTCTGAACCTCAGCATTTCAGAGGAAATAACCAGCCTCCTAGCAATGGGGCCCGAGGCGGTCTTCTCAGTGAGTATGGCGTCGATTTAACACAGATGGCAAGAGAAGGGAAAATCGATCCAGTCATCGGTCGCGACAGGGAAATAGAACGCGTCATCGAAATTTTAAATAGACGTACAAAAAACAACCCGGTACTGACTGGAGAAGCTGGAGTAGGTAAAACAGCTATCGTCGAAGGACTAGCTCTGAAAATCACTGAAGGCGATGTCCCTCAGAAACTTCAAGATAAAGAGGTTATCCGTTTAGATGTCGTCTCTCTCGTTCAAGGAACGGGAATCAGAGGTCAATTTGAAGAGCGTATGCAGCAATTGATGAACGAACTGAAGGAAAATGATAATATCATTCTCTTCATTGATGAGGTACATGAGATTGTCGGTGCTGGTTCAGCTGAAGGAAGCAGTATGGATGCTGGAAATATACTGAAACCTGCACTAGCTAGAGGCGAACTTCAGATGATCGGTGCAACGACAATGAATGAATACCGCAAAATCGAGAAGGATCCGGCCCTTGAGCGCCGTCTCCAGCCAGTTCGAGTCAATGAGCCGTCTTTAGATGAAACGCTGACTATTCTGAAAGGTATTCAGAAGCAATATGAAGATTACCATCACGTAAGATATACAGACAAGGCGATCAAAGCCGCGGTCGAGCTATCACATCGCTATATACAAGATCGATTCCTTCCGGACAAAGCCATTGACTTGCTTGATGAATCAGGATCCAAGAAAAATCTGACTATTCAGACAGTTGATCCTGCTTCACTGGAAGAAAAGATCAAGGAAGCTGAGACGCTCAAACAGGAAGCACTTGAGCAGGAAGATTACGAGAAGGCAGCTTTTTACCGGGATCAGTCAGCTAAATACAAAGATATGATCGATCAGCAGACGCCAGAATCTGATCTACCTGAGGTAACAGAACAGGACATCATCAATATCATTGAAATCAAAACTGGCATTCCAGTTGGTGAGATGAAAGAGAAAGAACAGAAACAGCTGAAAGATCTAGATAAATCTCTTAAAAAACATGTTGTTGGACAGGATGAAGCTGTTACAAAAGTAGCAAAAGCTATCAGAAGAAATCGCATCGGCTTGAGAAAGAAAAACCGTCCGATCGGCTCCTTTATGTTTGTTGGTCCTACAGGTGTCGGTAAGACTGAACTGGCCAAATCACTGGCTCTTGAACTGTTTGGAAGTAAAGATTCCTATATCCGTTTAGACATGAGTGAGTATATGGAAAAACACAGCACATCCAAATTGATCGGCTCTCCTCCTGGTTATGTCGGTTATGAAGAAGCGGGTCAGCTGACGGAAAAAGTCAGAAGGAACCCTTACAGCCTTATCCTCGTGGATGAAGTCGAAAAAGCACACCCAGATGTGCTTAACATGTTCCTGCAGATTCTTGACGATGGGCGACTGACTGATGCTCAAGGACGTACAGTTAACTTTAAAGAAACAATTATCATCATGACCAGTAATGCTGGTACGACAAATGTCGAATCAAGCGTTGGGTTCGGGGCCCAGATGAACGGCGATCAGCATTCGATCCTGAACCACCTGGGTGACTACTTTAAACCTGAATTTCTTAACCGATTCGACGGCATCATCGAGTTCCATCCACTATCCAAAGAAAATCTTCTGGAAATTATCGAGTTGATGCTGGAAGATGTCAATGACGCTCTTCGCGAGCATGACATCACACTCACTGTAGACCAGTCTGCAAAAGAGAAACTAGTCGATCTTGGATATGACCCTAAAATGGGTGCACGACCGTTACGTCGTGTGATCGAAGAGCAGATCGAGGATAAAATTGCAGAATTTTATCTGAACCATCCAGAACCTGGTCACATCATCGCAACGGTAGATGACGAAGGTAATATTCAGATCCGCAGAGAAAACAGCACACAACCATCCCCTTCCGAAAATGATTCTGAAGAATCAGACAACACTGAGTGAAAAAAGCCACCCGAACTGGGTGGCTTTTTTTCTTATAGTAAGGAAGTCAGCGTTACATCTGGATACTTGTCACTGAACCATCTCATGGCAAATTCGTTTTCGAAAAGGAAGAGTGGGTTATCAAATCTGTCTCTTACCAGCATGTTTCTGCTGGATCCCATATTCTCGTCGAGCTGTTCACGGTCTATCCATCTCGCTATGCGATTTCCGATTGAAGTCATAATCACTTCTGAGTTATATTCATTTCTCATACGATGCAGGAAAACCTCAAATTGCAGCTGTCCCACTGCTCCAATAATATAAGTCTCAGTATGGAATGATTTGTACAGCTGGATTGCCCCTTCCTGAACCAGCTGGTTGATACCTTTGTGGAAGGATTTTTGTTTCATTACATTTTTCGGTTCGACTTTCATAAATAATTCAGGTGTAAACTGTGGCAGCTCTTTAAAGGTCACTTTGTTTTTACCAGAATAGATTGTATCTCCAATTTGAAAATTACCCGTGTCATAAAGTCCGATAATATCCCCTGCCACGGCTTCAGAGACTGTTTCTCTGCTTTCAGCCATGAACTGAGTTGAGTTTGACAGACGAATTTTCTTATCTTCTCTGGATAGTGTAACATCTATACCCCGTTCAAACTTACCTGAACAGATACGTAAAAATGCGATACGGTCACGGTGTTTAGGATCCATATTAGCCTGTATTTTAAATACGAATCCTGAAAATTCAGTATCCTCCGGTTCTACGATCTCATCTTCTTCTGTTTCCTGTTCACCAGGTTCCGGAGCAAAATCCAGAAATGTTTCAAGAAAAGTCTGCACGCCAAAGTTCGTCAAAGCTGAGCCGAAGAAAACTGGAGTCAGTTCTCCTTGGCTGATTGCTTCTCTTGAAAAATCATTTCCAGCTTCTTTCAGGAGAAGAGCCTCTTCAAGTACTTGATGATACAAGCTTTCATTTTTCAGTGCATGCTCACCTTCGATTTCACCTTCTTCATTCAAAGAGATGAACCGTTCACCGTTGTTCAGTTCTTCTGGTCTGAAGGCTTCGATCCGGTTATGATAAAGATCGTATAAACCCAGAAGAGTCTTACCTGAGCCGATCGGCCAGTTCATTGGATAGGCATCGATTTCAAGTACTTCCTCAAGTTCTTCTATGAGCTCAAGAGGTTCCCTTCCATCTCTATCAAGTTTATTCATAAATGTAAAAATTGGAATGCCTCGCATACGACAGACCTTAAACAGTTTCTTAGTCTGTTCCTCAATTCCTTTTGCACTGTCAACGACCATGACAGCAGCATCCACAGCCATCAAAGTGCGGTATGTGTCTTCCGAGAAATCTTCGTGTCCAGGAGTGTCGAGGATATTGATGCGTTTATTCTGATATTCAAACTGCATGACAGAACTTGTTACAGAAATCCCTCTCTGCTTCTCGATTTCCATCCAGTCAGATTTTGCGAACTTCCCACTTTTCTTGGCTTTTACGGTTCCGGCTTGACGGATCGCTCCCCCAAACATGAGCAGCTGTTCAGTTATAGTTGTTTTCCCCGCATCCGGGTGAGAAATAATGGCAAATGTCCGTCTTCTACTTACTTCTTTTTTTAATTCTTTTTCATTTATCACGCTTAAACTTCCTCAATCTATTAGTATTATTTTTCTATTGGCATCTTAGCCAGATTGTGCTGCTTGACCATTCTTATTGTATATATAGCAATAGTCTTGATAATTGCAAATAACGGAACCCCGATAAACATACCTATCAGACCGGCAATATTAGCTGATGCCAGCAGGACCAGGATGACAGTAAGGGGGTGAATGGACAAAGATTTTCCGACCAGCAATGGTGTAAATAGGTTGCTGTCCAGCTGCTGGACTATAAGAACGAAAACTGCAGCAAGAACAGCCCTGCCGGGTGATTCAATCAGTCCAACAATCACCGCAGGACCTGCACCAATGAAGGGCCCGACATACGGGATGAAATTAGTGATCGCAGCGAATACTGACAGCAGAAAAGCTGAAGGCATGCGAACGATAGAGTAAAGTATGAATAGCAGCAGCCCTACAAGAAATGATGCCATTCCCTTCCCAGAGATATAACTAGATATCGTAGCATCTGTCTGGATAATCATCTCTTTCACATTTTCCTTGAATTTTACTGGAGTCAGATTTACAGCAAATGGTAGAAATTTTTCCCCATCATAAAGCATATAGAACAAAATCACTGGAACAGTAATGGATATAAATGCAATTTCTGTAAACATCTGAATTGCTCCACCGACACTAGCCACAAAACCGGACAGAAACTGGGAGCTGATATCTCTCAGCCATAGTTCCAGGTTGTTTAATGCCGCCTGAATGTCCACCTGCTGCATCCACGGTTCCTCAGCAAGGCTCAGTGAATATGTCTCGAGTTCACTGATAAAGACAGGTATGCCTGACACTAGGTTCGTCGCCTGATCAATCAGCATCGGCATACCGAGCAGAACTGTAAGGAGCATTAAGCCTAACAGAAGAATCATGACAATCGCAATGCCGAAGACACGTTTAACCTTGATCCGTTCCAAGAGCTTGACGACCGGATTGAGTAGGTAATATAAAAATCCTGCGATCAATAAAGGCATGAATAATGCCGTCAGGATACCGACCAGAGGATTCAAAATAAAATCGATCTGCTGAAGAACGAAAATGAGTACTGATACAGCCAGTAACCATATCGTCCAGAACATTAACTTGGACTTTTTCCAATCTATCACAGTCTTCTCCTCTTTCATTTAAACTTTCTCTTTTATTATATGTTACCCAACTTTATATTGAAAGGGGAGTTTAAGTTAGATTGACGAAATTATTAAGAATTGATATAGTTGATAGTAATTTTAAAGGAGATGATCACGGATGGAATTCAGGAAAACAACCGATCTTTTAAGCACGACATATGCAGATGCTCTTGCAATAAGAAAAACAGTATTCGTTGAAGAACAGAATGTCGATGAATCACTCGAAATCGACGATCTGGAAGATCAGACCCTTCACCTGGTGGGATATGTTCAAGATAAGCCTGCCTGCACGGCAAGACTACTTAAGAAAGACAACGGGGATATTAAAATCCAGCGCGTAGCTGTTCAAAAAGACTATCGAGGTACAGGACTAGGACTGAAACTCCTCCAGGAGATTGAGCGGTTTGCTGTAAAGGAACTTAACGGATCAAGGCTTATTCTGGATTCACAGGATCATGCCATCCCGTTCTATGAAAAAGCTGATTATACAGTTGAAGGAGATGGCTTTCTGGATGCCGGTATCCCTCATCACTTCATGCAAAAGAAGATAGACCGGATTTAAACATCCAGTCTATCTTTTAATTTATGTTCAAGGTTGGTCATATCTTCTGGAAGTTCAGCCTGAACGATGACTTTTTGGTGAGTAAAGGGATGAGTAAACCTGATACAAGAGCAATGGAGAGCTTGTCTGTCAATTATACGGGTCTCTTCATCTCCGTAGAGGGTATCTCCCAGTAACGCGTGATTCAAATGCGCAAAATGGACTCTGATCTGGTGTGTCCGACCCGTGTGCAGCTGAACTTTCACTCTGGTTGCTTCCAGGAACCTGTCAGTTGTCCAATATTCTGTCACGGAAGGTTTTCCGGCTTTATCCACTCTTCTTTTGATGATAGACCCTTCTTCTCTACCGATCGGCTGATCGATAAGGCCATGGTCTTTCTGCAGGTTTCCTTTTACATATGCGACATATTCTTTATAGATTTCTTTCTCCTTCAAGAGACGATCCATGAACGAGTGTGCAAGTGTATGTTTGGCAAAGATCATAACACCCGATGTGTCCCGGTCGAGCCGGCTGACAATATGCACCGTCTGATGGTAATAATCGTTCTGCTCGATGTAACCTTTGACACGGTTGGCAATTGTATTTACAGGATGAACGGATGAAGGTACTGAAGCGACCCCACTGGGTTTGTTGATAAAGAGATAATGGTCATCTTCATACAGCACATCTACAGATGTACTGGAAGAAGACAGGTTTACACTTCCCATTTCCTGGGGAATCGTCATGGATACAACATCTCCATGATTTAACTCTTCACGGACTCTCACATGGTGTCCGTTTACTTTGAGACTTCCCCCCCGGTACTTCACTTTCGTCAAGACTCGTTTGGATATCTGCCGCTTTTTCAAAAACGTCTTCAGCAGCACATTTTCCTCTTCATTTTCTTCAACTGTCCACTTAATTTCCATTATTTTTCTTTGCTCCTAAAAAAGCGTCTTCTACTCTGTCCCAGAAATGGGTATGCTGATACTGGGCAAAGCGTATGCGTTCACTGGCTATACGGAACCCCAGATAATCGACATTTCCTTCATTGGATACCAGCTGATCTATAGTTAAAGTGAAATCATCTGTATCGATCGGCCTGATTTTGATCCACTCGTCCGGTGCTATAATCATTGGAGAACTAAGTGTACGGAATACACGATTATTCAGTGATGCCATTTCTGTTAACTGCAGTGCTTCAAGTCTGGGATGCAGCACCGCTCCCCCCACAGACTTATTGTACCCAGTCGAACCGGTCGGGGTGGAAATACATAGGCCATCTCCTCTGAACCGTTCAAAATGTTCTTCCTTGATGTATACATCGCAGACCAATGTCCCATCCACTCTTTTAATCGTCGATTCATTCAAGGCCAGGAAATGTTTAGTTTCGTTTTTATTCTTGTAGACAACTTCAACATCCAGCAAGGGATACTGAATGAATTCACCTGTATCGTTTTCCAGACTCTCCACAAGTGCTTCAATGTTATACTCCCGCCAATCCGTATAAAAGCCCAGATGGCCAGTATGTACACCGATGAATCTGACCTGATCCAGCATATGGGCATATCTGTGGAAGGCTGACAACAAGGTACCATCACCCCCTACCGAAATAACGATTTGCGGATTCTGTTTCCCTATAGTAAAAGAAGAATCTGTCAATAATTTTTTTAGTCTGGTACTCACTTTTAATGATTCTTCCGTATAATTGTGGACCACCGCTATCCTCACTGTTCAACCATCCCTTTTACTCAGTCTTTTTTAAATCGATAACTTGCCTGTATATCCTTAATTTCGTCTCGTATCGTGGACATCTCCTCGTCCAGCTGAAAAGCGGACTCTGCAGCCTTCTGCAGGCGATCATTTATTTCTGTAGGGTACTCACCAGCGTATTTATAATTCAGAGAATGCTCGATAGATGCCCAGAAATTCATTGCCAGCGTTCTGATCTGTATCTCAACCAGTACCACTTTCACCTCGTCGATCAGTTGAACAGGGTACTCGCAGATAAGGTGATAAGAACGGTACCCACTTTCTTTCTTATGGGTTACATAGTCTTTTTCGTATACCACATTTAAATCATTTCTACTTTTTAGCATCTCAACTACATCATAAATATCTTCTACAAACGGACACATGATTCTTATTCCTGCCAGATCTTCCATATCCGTTTCCAGTTTATCCAGAGAAATTTTACGGGTCCTTGATTTGATAAGGATACTATTGATCGGTTTCACTCTGCCCGTAACGAATTCGATAGGCCCATGTTCTTTTTTCAACAGGTACATGTTTCTCAGTCCGCGAAGCTTTACTTTCAGTTCATCTACTGTTTGCTTGTAAGGAAGCAGGAAAAGTTCCCAATCTCTATCCATATCCTCTACCTTCTTTGCTTTTTTTTAGTGTAGTTTCTTGTTACTATTGTACCATAATCTTTTTGAATAAAATAATTGACTGATCTTTATCGGAAAGGAAATACACAATGGAACAGGAAATGGAAATAGAATTTAAAAACATATTAACCAGACAGGAATACGAACAGCTTTACACTGATTTCAGGCAGGATAAGTTTACCGAGTTCTCTCAGCGTAATGTTTATTTCGACACGCCGTCATTGGAGCTGAAGAACAGAGGCTGTGCACTTAGATTAAGGCTTAAAGAAGACGACGCCGAACTGACACTCAAGACACCCTTCGAGGGGCATCACAAAGAACTTAACCTTCCTCTGTCACTCGATGATGCTCATCTGATGACCATCCAAGGAGCTTTTCAGATACCAGAACCAGTCATAGAAATACTCGAAGTTGAAGAACCTATTCTTAATCGTTCCGTCATCAAACTGGCAGAGCTGCACACAGCACGCCTTGAGACAATGAGGGATGATACATTTGTGGTACTGGATAAAAGCACATACAGTGGACAAGTAGACTATGAACTTGAAGTGGAAGCCGCTTCAGAAGAAACTGGGCTCAAGGTGTTCAAGTCTATACTTGATCATTATGACATTCCTAAAAGGAAAACCGAAAATAAAATATCACGTGCCTTTAACGCCGGAAAAAAACGGTATTAAATCATTTGTGACGGATTTGTTACATTCATTTAGATTTTCAGTCAAAATTCATGCAGATTATTATTAATAAACTAGTTTGTTTGTTAGTCTATATATTGTAATGAGCTATTTAATTTTAGCCCAAGATAATTAATCGAAGAATTTCAACTGATAAACTAAACTATAAACTAGGTGAGTGTTAATTATGTTTTTAAACAATATTATTGAAGTATTCTTGTTCGTTAATCCATTAGGAAGGACGTGCTATGAATCCGAAAAACTTGTTGAAGCTTTCTCTGCTGAACGAGACGAAAAAGTTAAAGTACGTTTTGTTCCCATTCTAAATATCCGCTCTATCGGTAATCTGGTAAAGGGAAATTATGACTCTTCTCTTTCCAGTCGTAATCATCTCTATACTGATTCCTACAATGCCAGCCTGGCATTTCAGGCCGCTTCAATGCAGGGCAGAAAAAAAGGTAGAAAATTCCTTATGAAACTACAGCAGTCTGTCATCAAAGATGGTAGTGCCGTAACAAGAGAGCTGATGCTACAAATTGCTGAAGCATTGAATTTGGATATCGAGATGTTTGAAGAAGATCTGGAATCGGAGCTTTCAAGAACAGCATTCAATAAAGACCAGAAACTCGCGCTTGAAATGGGAGTGACTGAATCTCCTTCGTGTGTAGTGTATTCGTCTAAAGATACTACTTCTGGTTACCGTATCGATTCTTCTATAACGAAACAGCTGCTTCACGGCTTGTGCAATGACCAGGCAGAAAAAAACGACCAGGCAGTGACTCATCTTTCTTTTTCTCTTTATCAGACCGTTTAATTTCTGAAAGTTGATAAATACACAAAGGACCCCCTTTTCGTAAAGGAGGTCCTTTTTACTGATTGAAGAGATTACAGGTCGTTTCCTGCAGTCTCATGCTTTTAAGCTCAGTCTGTTCAAATCATTAGTCTATATTCTTATGCTCCTGCTTTATCCTTCTATTGCTTCAAGAGCTTTTTCCAGTTCATTCAGTCTGTCTTCGAATACTTTCATGGCTCTTAACAGATAGTCACTATCAGTCATATCTACTCCAGCTTTTTTCATTACCTCTATCGGGAAGTCTGAACTGCCGGCTTTAAGATAAGTCAGATATTTATCGAGAGCGCCCTCTTCGTTGTTGAGCAGTTTGTCCGCTAATGCAGTTGCCGCACAGAAACCAGTTGAATACTGGTATACGTAATAATTGTAGTAGAAATGTGGGATACGTGCCCATTCATACTGTATTTCGTCATCTTTTTCAACTGCTTCGCCATAATATTTGCTGTTGATTGCACGGTAGTTCTCGCTAAGAAAATCTGCTGTCAGAGGAACTCCTTTAGAAGCTTCTTCATGCATGAAATGTTCAAATTCTGCAAACTGGGTCTGACGGAAGACCGTCCCTTTAAACCCGTCAAGGTAATGGCTGAGTACATAAGCTCGAGCTTTAGGGTCTTCTGTCGTTTTCAACAGATGATCCGTCAGCAAGTTCTCATTCGTGGTAGATGCAATCTCCGCAAGAAAAATTGAGTAGTTCCCATATACATGAGGCTGATTATTCCGCGTAAAGTAACTGTGTGCACTGTGACCCAACTCATGAACCAGTGTATATAAATGGTTCAGAGAATCATGCCAGTTTAAAAGGATGTACGGATTTGTATCATAAGCTCCAGATGAATACGCACCGCTTCGTTTCCCTTTATTCTCGACTACATCTATCCAGCTGTCATTAAAGGCTTTGTCAAGGACACCTTTATACTCTGCGCCCAGAACTTCCAGCCCTTCATATGTTTTGTCTTTCGCTTCATCATAGTTATATTTTAGGCTTGCTTCACCAGTTATAGGCGTATAGAGATCATACATGTGAAGGTCATCCAGTTTAAGCACCTTCTTACGAAGCGCCATGTATCTGTGAAGCAGGGGAAGATGGTCATTTACAACATCGATCAGTGTATCATGAACTGCTTCCGGAATATGATTGTTAGATAAGGCGTTTTCTCTTGCAGAAGAATAATTGTGAACTTTTGCTTGATAGTTATGATGCTTGACTGTAGATGCCAAAGTGCTGGCGAAAGTATTCTTGAAGCTTGAATAGACACTGTACATTTTCTCAAATGCTTCTTTTCTGACATGTCGATCAGTACTTTCCATCAATTCTCCAAACATACCATGAGACAGCTGAACATCTTCTCCTTGATCGTTTGTAACCTTTGGAAACTGAAGATCTGCATTGTTCAGCACACTGAATGTCTGTGTAGATGAGTTCAGTACCTCACTTGCACCTGCAAGTAACGCTTCCATTTCAGAAGATAGAACGTGCGCTTTGTTAGCAGTCATCTGATCAACATAATGCTTATACACTTTCAGTTTCTCTTCTTCTTCGAAATAGCCGTCAAGCGTCTCTTCAGACAGTTCAATGACTTCAGGTTCGAACCAGGATGATGCTTCTTGAGTCTGCGCAATCAGGTACCTGGCCTTGTCATTCATAGCCTGATACTTGCTGTTGGCAGTATCCTGATCGTTTTTCAAATGAGCATATACATAGATAGAACTGACTTTTCTTGATAAGTCAAGCATGGACTGGAGAGCATCAAGAAATGGTACAGCTCCATCTTCGAGAGTCCCCTGCAGTTCTTTTATCTCACCTATCTTTTCCTGAGTTGACTTAAAATCCTCTTCCCATTTCTCATCATTTTCAAATATTACTGACAGATCCCATGTTAATTCCTTAGGTACTTCTTCTCTTAAAGGTAGTGATTTGACCTCTGACATGCATTTCCCTCCTGATAATTTAAGAATAATTTAATGATAACATAATTTATATTTGATTAGAATAATCAATTTATGCAAGTTTGTCATAACTTCCGATCTTAAATTCCTTTAATTCATCAGCTCCGTTGTCGCCATTTGTTTTTTTGAATCTTAACGAGCAATCCACTTTCTGTCATCTGATCGAGAAAAGATAAAATTGGTAACATGACTGTATCTGAAAGGATGTTAGGGACTGAGAAATAGACGATTAGACGCGTTTCGAGCCATCTTTCAACTGTCTCTCTCAAGTGACGTTCTGTAATGACAGTAAAACTGGACTTGCTCCTCACCAGCTGGTAGATCCTCAACTTCCATTCCACTGCAGGAGTACTGATCAGCCAGTCTGTTTCGAGTCGAGTGAATATAACTAAAGGTAATAATTCTAGACTGGTCTGACTTTCATATATAAGCTGAAAGAATGCCCGATGTCTTTTATCTCTGATTTGTCTTTTCCAGTTAAGGTAAGCCAGAGCTTTGTCTTTTATATTATTAACGTTTCCAGGTGAAATTTTTGAACACCAGGTAGTCGATTCATATTTCGTTAAAACTGACAGTACAGAAGGTACTGTTTCATAGACAGGCGGGTCTAACTTTCTGTAGCAGCGAATCTGCCCGTCACTTACATCATAATTGAAAAAGCCAAACACTCCAGGCTTAATGTCAAAGATCATGGCACGCTGCAGAGAGGTCAGCCTGTGAGTATTCGTCAGTTTATTTCCTGCAATCCATATAACTTTTCTTCCTGAGTTATGATACCCCCGAGTCCTCCTGACTATATCTGATACTGTTATTGGGCTGCACTGAAACTCGATTGCATATTCCTCTTCCTTATAAATTACCAGCACATCTGGTCTCTGATTTATATCAGGAAGCTGAGCCTCTATTTCTACCTTGACGTTCTCTTGTTTAAAAGCTTCGTACAGCGAAGTTTTCCCTTTCAGATGTTCCTCAGTCTCCCCTTCTGAAAAAGATGAACAGCTATTTTTATTTACATGGGCAAAGTGAGCAGTCATCCTTGTTCCTTTTTTTAGAATGACTGGACTCTCACAACCTGGACAAATATAATATCCTCTTTTATCAGCTTTAGAAGCCATGATCAGCTGTGTAGATGAATTTCTGGCTATAAGCATATATTTACCTCCTGGAATTTAATTGTTACTGTCAAATTTTTTTGTTCTTAAAGGTCTATAACCGTTGTTCTATCAAGGAAAAGACAAAAAACACTTGCCCCTCCCTCATTTATCGGTAAAATAGTAGGTATCCGACTACCAAACTAT
>NZ_BAAGIR010000057.1:0-13243 GCF_054658155.1 Alkalibacterium sp. m-11 | reverse complement strand
TTTCTGATATAATTTGATTCATAAGAAGACCTCTTTCTCTAGCGTTGTCGTTATCTCTAGATTAAGGGTCTTCTTTCTTTTTGTCTAGGTCGAATTTCCCCTCTTCCGACATTAATTTTACACATAGGACTGTCTCCTCCTCAGTAACACTATTTGTCTACCCTAAAGATTAGTACCGCTCATGTCGTCATTATGTGTATATATAATCAAGGGGAGGGCTGAGGAGTATGTGAGCTTACTCCTTTCGAGTGAGTTGTATGTGTCTTTGAAGCAAAGCGAAATCGTCGTTGTAAAGAAGAAAGGAATTATCCCAATTTTTCTCAAAATCAGTTCCATACCGACTGATGCATTCGGCATAGGTCATAGAAAGTTTGGGTGGTTTTTCGATCCCTTTAGAATACGAGTAGATTTTACAGTTGGGAGGGTAAAGATCCAGTCGTTTATTTTTTGCAATGGTAGCTACTGATAGACTACTTGAAAATGATTCAACTTCTTCTCCATTTTCATCAA
Source organism: Alkalibacterium sp. m-11 (assembly GCF_054658155.1). Classification (NCBI taxonomy): domain Bacteria; kingdom Bacillati; phylum Bacillota; class Bacilli; order Lactobacillales; family Carnobacteriaceae; genus Alkalibacterium; species Alkalibacterium sp. m-11. The sequence continues at coordinate 12,733 of NZ_BAAGIR010000057.1, read as the reverse complement.
CAGCAATATCCATCAGGTGCTTTGTTAGGTAAACTGCCAGTTGATTCACTTGTTCAATGGCTTTTACATGAACAAAACCAAGCCCCCATTTCTCCATAAGCAAGTCTGTCCATTCTTTTATAGAATGATTGGTCTCTACAGATGGGCTGCATGCAGTGTACTTAAACAGCACATGCATATGCCATTTGCCAGACAGGTGAGGTTCTCGGACAACCAGATAATCGAAGGTTACTTCTTTCTTGAAGTGAGTGGTCAGCCTTCGAATGAAGTTTCGAAAATCTTTATTGAGTTCGGCATGGTGTGCCACAGCTTCTTTGTAAGTGAGTGTAATGAACAGTTCGTTTTTCTCTCCCTCAAAAGAATTTAAAATTAACCAGTTTAATTCTCTCTTCGTTCTATGAAACGTCGACTCATTCTCTCTTCTGTTCTCTCTATGCTTGTACTGCTTAACAGTATTTGTTGCAGGGTCGAGATAGGTATCTTTTGTTAAGCGTTTTACTGGCTCGTGATCAGGCGTGGCTATTGAAGCGTCATTTGATGAACCCACTTGATTTTTCTCAGTGTAGCGGATATCTACATTTCGACGAGTCGGAATCACCTTGACGTAATCAGTATCCAGTATAGTCAGTTCCCTGACATCCTTCTTATTCATATGTTTCTCCTCCTTATTCCTTTCCTTGTTATAGGAGAAAGAAGAAGAAACCATTCCATTTCAATAGCTTATGCTGTTCGAGGTCAAAAGATGCCTTAGGATTTTATCTATGAGGAATCTCTGTTAGCTGAGAGTTGGCTATGATGAGATGAAATGAAAGTTTGAAAGTGATATTATTAAACAGTACGCATTATTGAATCAAGAAAGAGGTAGTACATATGAATGAAACAGATCGTCATTTACAAACCAACATCAATATACAAGAAAAATCCAACCTGATTTGGAACAACGCTGAAATATTAAGAGGACTGTATAAGCCACATGAATATGGGGAAGTTATCCTCCCGATGACTGTCATTAAACGATTCCATGATACGCTTTTACCTACACTGGAACAGGTGCATGAAACATATGAAGAATATAAGACCTTTGAGGTAGTGGATCCGTTCTTGCTGGATGCGACTGGGGGCTATTCTTTCTATAATACGAGTAAGTTTACTTTTGCTTCGCTACTATCAGATCCAGAACACATTGAAGAAAACTTCCGTGCCTACTTGAATGGTTTCTCCGACAATGTTCAGGATGTTTTGGAACATTTCTCATTCGACAATCATATCAGCAGATTAGCCAATAATGATAAGCTCTTTTACGTTATTCAGGAATTTAATCAACCCACTGCTTACATGGGTGCAGACAAGATTTCCAGTACTGATATGGGTTATGTTTTTGAAGACTTAGTTCGCCGTTTCTCTGAGTCTTATAATGAAGAAGCTGGGGAACACTTTACAAGTCGTGACATTATATACTTGATGACTGATATTCTTCTGGCTGAGGACGAGAATATGCTGATGGATAATGGAGTCGTCAAAACAGTATATGACCAGACTATGGGAACATCACAAATGTTGAGTGCCATGACTGAACGTTTACAAGAGTTTGACCGAGATGCAGAAGTAACCACGTTCGGGCAGGAAATAAACCCATCTACATATGCAATTGCAAAAGCGGATACGATGATCCGTGGAGGTAACCCAGGAAACATGAAACTGGGTAATACGTTGACTGAAGATGGTTTCCCAGGATATACCTTTGACTACTGTATATCTAATCCTCCTTTTGGTGTTGACTGGAAGAGTTCCCATAAGAAGGTTAAGGCAGAACACGACGAGGGAGAAAATGGACGCTTTGCTCCTGGTTTGCCCCGCAAGAGTGATGGCCAACTACTTTTCACACTGAATGCCTTAAATAAATTAAAAGATGATGGTCGCATGGCAATCATTCATAATGGGTCTGCTCTATTCAGCGGGGCTGCAGGGAGTGGCGAGTCCGAGATCCGTCGATACGTAATTGAAAACGACTGGTTGGATGCGATTATTCAACTTCCAGGGGACAGTTTTTACAATACTGGAATCACGACTTACATTTGGGTATACTCCAAAGACAAACCCCTTCATCGTGAAGGGAAAGTTCAGCTTATCGATGCCAGTGAAATGTACGATAAACGTCGCAAGAGTATTGGTAGCAAGCGTGTCGATATGACTGAAGAGTGTCGCGAAATCATCGTACAGGCGTATGGGGAGTTCTTGGAAAAAGAGTACGTTTTGGACAATCGCCGGGTAGAATCTAAGATTATGAACAATGAAGACTTTGGCTTTTACAAAGTGACTGTAGAAAGTCCTGAAAAAGACGAAGAAGGTAATATCATTTTGAAAAAAGGCAAGCCAAAAGCAGATACAAACTTGAGAGACACTGAAGACATTCCTTTAACTGAAGATATTGACGAGTACTTTGAGAGAGAAATCAAGCCCTTCAATTCAGAAGCCTGGATTGACAAGAAGAAAACAAAAATCGGCTACGAGATTCCCTTTACTCGCCTATTCTACAAATATAAAGCACCTGAAAAGTCAGAGGACATAGCTAAGCGTATTTCAGAAATAGAAGCGCGTATTGTTAAGAGCTTCGAAGCCCTCTCAGGTGAGGAGGTCGATGTAGATGGTGAATAGAGAGATGAAGGATAGTGGAGTAGAGTGGATAGGCGAAATACCATCCTCATGGGATACTATAAAACTCAAGTATCTGTGCAACATAAAAACTGGAGACAAAGATACTATTAATAGGGAAGAAGGAGGAATCTACCCTTTCTATGTGAGATCTCCACATATTGAGAGAATAAATAGTTACTCTTTTGATGGAGAGGCTATTTTAACTGCTGGTGATGGTGTCGGGGCGGGAAAGGTATTTCATTACGTTAATGGAAAATTTGATTACCATCAAAGAGTTTATAATTTGCATAATTTCAAATTTATCAATAGTAGGTACTTGTTTTACTACTTAAAGTACAACTTTATTAGAGAAGTAGAGCAAGGAACAGCTAAGTCAACAGTGGATTCAATTCGACTACCTATGCTCCAAAATTTTAGAGTAGTAACACCACCTATAGAACAACAGCAAAAGATTGCTGCTTTCCTGGATGAAAAAGTGGCTCATATCGACAATATCATCGAAGATACAAAACAATCGATTGAGAGCCTGAAAGCCTACAAGCAATCTCTCATTACCGAAACAGTCACCAAAGGACTGGATCCAGAAGTGGAGATGAAAGATAGTGGGGTTGAGTATATTGGCAATATACCTTCTCATTGGAATTCCAGTAAATTAAAATATCAATTAAAATCTCCTTTAAAATATGGTGCCAATGAATCGGGTTTGGATTACGATAAGCACAAACCAAGGTACATTAGAATAACTGACATACTTGAAAATAATAAATTGACAAGTACAAATAGACAGTCATTAGAGGAAGACGTGGCCCAAGAGTATATTTTAAAAGTGGGGGACTTACTATTTGCAAGAAGTGGTGCTACCGCCGGTAAAACATACATGGTAAACGAAGAAACTCCGCATAGTGCTTTTGCAGGGTACTTGATAAAAGGAGAAGTTGAGGACTTAAATGTGTCCAACTATGTATATTATTACTCGTTATCCAAAAGCTACGAAGAATGGAAAAATTCAATTGTAATACAAGCAACTATTCAGAATATTGGAGCTGAAAAGTACGCAAACATGTTTTTACCTATACCACCAAAAGACGAACTGATTGCTATTGTTGAATATCTAAACAAAAAATCTGAGAGTATAGATCTAATATTGAAAAGTAAAAGAAGATTATTGTCAGAATTAGACTTGTTCAAAAAATCACTTATTTATGAATACGTGACTGGTAAAAAGGAGGTCAAGTAATGTCTTTACAGGATGATGAACGTCGCTTTGAACAGGATATTGAAACGTATTTACTGACACAAGGTGGTTACATTAAAGGAAGCATGAAAGGCTATGATGCTGACCGGGCGATTGATTTAGGTCAGCTTTTAACATTTGTCAAAGAAACACAGCCTAAGCAGTGGAAAAGATACGAACGCAACTACCAAAGACAAGCCGAAGATAAGTTTTATAATCGGCTGAATGATGAGATTAATAATAATGGATTGCTACATGTGTTGCGGCATGGCATTGAAGATCGAGGGGCTAAGATAAAAGTCGCAGCTTTCCGCCCTGAATCGTCTTTGAATGACAAAGTGATTGCGGACTATCAGGCGAACCGACTGACTGTTACACGTCAGTTTGCCTATAGCTCCAGTAATCGCAACACATTGGATATGGCTATATCATTGAATGGGATACCTATCGTAGCGTTGGAGCTAAAAAATCAGATTAAAAGCCAGAGTGTCACACACGCCAAGCGCCAATTTAAAGAAGACCGGAACCCTCGGGAGCTGTGCTTTCAGTTCAACAAACGCTTCTTAGTTTACTTTGCGGTCGATCTTTATGAAGCATGGATGACTACTCAACTGAAAGAGGATGATACCTACTTCTTGCCCTTCAATCAAGGCAGTAAGGGGGCTGGGAATGTTGGCGGCAAAGGAAACCCTGACAACCCAACTGGTTATGCAACATCCTATTTATGGGAGAAAGTACTACAAAAAGACAACTTGATGGAAATCTTGCAGCGCTTCATGAGTCTGGAGGGCGATCCCCATAAAGGAAAGCTTATCTTTCCGCGCTACCACCAGTGGGATGTTGTGTCGAAATTAGTGCATCATACTCGTACGAATGGAAGCGGACGCAATTACCTTATCCAGCATAGTGCGGGAAGTGGAAAGTCAAACAGTATAGCCTGGTTAGCTTACCGCTTGAGTAGTCTACATAATCAGGATGACGAATCGGTTTACTCCTCTGTTATCGTAGTAACCGACAGACGTGTACTGGATCAGCAACTTCAAAAAACCATTGCCAGTTTTGATCACGTGACCGGACTGGTGGAAACCATCGACGACAAAAAATCATCACAGGATTTGAAAGACGCCATTAATGCTGGTAAGAAAATAATTGTGACGACGCTCCAAAAGTTCCCAGTGATTTATGACGAAGTAGATAGTGCCAATGGTCGAAATTTCGCAATAATTGTCGACGAAGCCCATTCATCACAAACAGGAAGCAGTGCGCAAAAGCTAAAGACTGCTTTAGCAGATACCGAAGCAGCCCTTAGAGAATATGCTGAGATTGAAGGGGAAGAAGAAGCCAATAAGTTGGATGGACAAGATAAATTAGTGAAAGAACTAATGAGTCATGGCCGCCACGATAACTTAAGTTTCTTTGCTTTTACCGCTACACCCAAAGAGAAAACCCTTGAAATGTTTGGCTCCAAGCAAGAAGATGGAACATTCAAGCCGTTCCACACCTATTCTATGCGCCAGGCAATTGAAGAAGGCTTTATTCTCGATGTACTTAAGAATTACACAACCTACAAGACTGCTTACCGGATTGCTCGCGAAACAGATGACAACCCAGAAGTCCCTGAAACACAGGCACTGAAAGCCATTAAGAGATACGAGTCCCTTCATCCATACAATCTTAAACAAAAGACTGCTATTATGGTTGAACAATTCAAGGAAGTAACCCAGCATAAGATAAAAGGGAAAGGCAAAGCAATGATTGTTACTCCCTCAAGATTGCATGCAGTACGTTACTTCAAAGAATTCAAAGCGTACATCAAGCAAAAAGGCTACCATGATATGGATGTACTGGTGGCATTCAGCGGTACTGTTAATGATCAATCAGAAGAGTATACCGAAAGCAAGCTGAACACGAAAAAGGATGGCAAGTCGATTTCGTCTGATCAAATAAAGGCGGAATTCAATACTGAAGAATTCAACGTCATCGTAGTAGCGGAGAAGTTTCAGACAGGCTTTGATGAACCGCTTTTGCATACGATGTTTGTTGACAAGAAGCTAAGCGGAGTCAAGGCAGTTCAAACCTTATCTCGACTGAATAGAACACATCCCGATAAAAATGACACTTTTGTATTAGACTTTGTTAACGAAGCAGAAGAAATCAAGGAAGCATTTGAACCTTATTACGAGGAAACAACTCTGAATGAAGCCATTGATGTCAATTTAGTCTATGATACAAAGAACAAATTGCGTAAATACGTTGTCTATAATCAAAAAGACGTAGATGATATCATGAAAATCTATAATAAAAAAGGGCCACAGAATGACCGCCAATTAGGTCAGTTCACGAGTGCTTTGAAGCCTATTATCAATCGGTATTTAGACTTGGAAGAAAGCCAGCAATATGAATTTAGAGTGACTTTACGAAATTTCGTCAAGTGGTATGCCTACATCACTCAGTTAACACGTATGTTCGACCAGACACTCCATCAAGAGTACATTTTTGCCAAATACCTTGTAAAGTTCCTGCCAAAGGAAAGCAGAGACGTGGTAGATCTTGATGATAAGATTAAATTGGAGTTCTTCCAGCTGAAGAAAGAGTTTGAAGGGGATGTATCACTGACACCGGATACTGTGGATGGCGAGCTGGAAAATGTTAAAGAAGTGGATGCCAACCCTAAACCACCCGAAGAAGATGAGTTTTTGGAAGCGATCATTAAGAAAGTCAATGACCGCTTCCAAGGCGAGTTTACTGATTCAGATAGAGTAGTAGTAGAAGAAATTTACCGAAAAGCGATTAAAGGAAATACAAAACTCAAGCAGCAAGCCAACAACAACAGTCAACAAATGTTCGAAGAAAACCTCTTCCCGCAAGAGTTTCAAAAGATTGCCCAAGATTCATTCAAGTCACAGTCAAAAGCCTTTGCGAAATTGTTCAAGGATAAGGCGTTCTATACAATTGTGCTGAATGCAGTCAGTCGCGAGGTATACAAAGAGTTAAGGAAGTAAAAACGATTTCTATAGTCTAAGAGAAGAGGAATAATACACATTCAGTAGTTTTAGAAAAGGAGGAGATGTAATGGATAATGCAAAGCAACTCTATATTGACCTGTATAAAACTAACTTCAGTGAAGATGGAATGACTGTTATAGAGAACAAACACTTGAGTAAAATCGACATCTGTACAGATGTCGATGTACAAGAAGTAGTATTCAAGTTGAGGGAACTGATTTTTAAAAGATATAGTGATGGTTTATCTATCAAAGCTGAAGAATTTGATTCCTTCTGTTATCTCAACGTTTTTGTGTTTTTCGGTGAAGACGTAAGCACATTAATTGAATACTTGGAATCCATTTCTCTTGATAATGTAACTTGCATTGATGAATCGTCCTTGAAAAGAGAAGATGGGGAAGTAACCTTCCTCTCAATCGACTATATTGACCAAGAAGACCTCAAAGAATTTGAGTTATTAATGAAAGCACAGGGCTTAGATTCAGAAAAATATTTACTGGGTCAAAGTGCATATGAACGCGGCGCAGGTGACTATCATCAAATCGTAGTTTTCGTGGTGGAAGGAATAGCATTAGGTGCATTATCTGAATTTGGTAGACGTTCCATTAAAAAGTTTTTTGATCAGTTTGGTGAATATCAAAGACCATCACTTATAAAATTCAATCCCGATATAGCTATAGACTATGTTTCTGAGAGAAGTGGTTTTAATAAACAAGACCTTCGAGTAACACGAGTATCACCAACAGAAGATAAAAATATTGAAATTAAAGTGACGAGTAGGTATAAAGACTTTTTGCTGACTTATGAAAAGAAGTCGAAATCAATTACCCATTATGAAGAAACAAGCAAGTCCCAAACATTGATATAATAACCAATTAAAACGAAAGACATCAACTTAACAAGTAAGTATAGTACCTCACATTAATGAAGAACTGAAAATATGCTAAAAGACGAGCCCGTAACAGGTTCGTCTTTTTTGTTTTATAGACATCAGTTGTGTCTATAATTTGTCGGTAGATGGTGAAGGTTTTTGACCACTGTCAAATTGAATATGAGACAAGATTGAAACAACAAGGCTGTTATTCTCTTTTGAGTTAGTGGTAAAAGTGTCACTTTTGACTATAGTCATTAATATAAAAATAACTAAAAGTGATTGGTAATTGTTCTTTTAGAAATAAGAAATCAAGGTTATAATGTCTGAAATGATAGAAAAGGGTGATCTATATGACAATGCTAAAAAAAAGCATGATAGGAGAATACATATTATTCTTTGATAGGGAGGATGAGCTTCGTGCAGGTAAGATATACGATATAGAAGAATCAAAACTATCAATTCATTCTCTAAGGAAAAACAGTAGAGGATCAAGTAAACTCTATTATTACAGTTTAGAAGAATCTGAGGTTTTCAAAATTGTTTCTCAAGATTGTGCTATTCAATTCGTTAATGAGGAAAGGATAGTAGTGAGAAGAAAGAAAGAATCTTTAAGTCGTAAATCAAGTAGAAATATAAAGAATATACTGATTGGATTGAATGATACAATTGAGTATTCAGAGCAGCATATCATTAAAAATGAGTATGATGTGAGTTTAGACAGGTTTGGCTTAGATCAATTAGACTACAAAATGTTGGAAATGCTATTTTCTAATAGTATATTTTCATCGTTGTCTGAGCGAACATCAAAAATTGACTTAGTGAGATTTGTAGGAAGAATATATTGCTCTCCTTCAATTTCTGACTACTATTCAACATTAATCAGACTCTATTATTTGAGAGAAGTAGGTCATTCGATTACTAAATATAAAGAAGGTGAAGTAAAGAGAGGCGAAGCACTGGATATCTTTGAAGAAGGATTTTCATTTCAAACGAACTGGGTATTTTTAACAGGTATAAATTTCCATAATCCAACCGGGAGAGATGTTTTCCTGGAGATAAGTATAAATACTACATCTTATGTTGCCATATTAAAGATTCTAATTGAAAAGAACTGGGAGGATCACAACACCCTGACATTAAAGGATGATGTAGCGCTATTTGATTACTTACTGAAAGTAATCACGAATGAGTTGGTTGCAAATGGTAATTGTTGGGTAGGTAAGTTAGAACAGTTCAAATATATTGAATTCTTTGAATTTTATAGAGAAGAGCAACTGAGAGATGCTCTTGTATCAACAGTGAAAAAAATAGAGGCTGCAACATCTTTAAAAGTTGAGTATCGTTTCGATAAGAATGCAATCTATCTAAGATGGAATCAAATTTCGAGTTTTAATAAGCGTTTCTTCAACCACAGTGAAGAATACGTCTACGTAGGGGACTTCATAAGAACATTAAGCAATATGATTAGATCAGATGAATAATTAGGATAAAGGAATCATATAATAGGACATCATAAAAATTTAGGAGTTGGGCAAAAGGTTCAACAATAGGGCAGGTGAGATTAAATGAAAGAATCAATTGGAAATAAGCTAAAGACAGCCAGAAAAAGCAAAGGCTTGACGCTTGCTGAGGTAGCTCACGAAGTAAACTGTTCACCAGCGTACATTTGTAGGATAGAAGGGGAGTCTCGGCATAACATCAATTACAAGTTGTATGCTGAGTTGGTGAAGTTGTATGGGATAGAAGACGATACAGCAACCGGGTTTAATGTAGGAACAGGAATGAATCAAGATTCAGCTGAATTAATGCAAGAGTTGATGAAGCAGAATGAGCGTATGACAGAAATTCAGTGGGCGGCCCTGAAAATTAATGAGGACTTATCGCAACTAAAGGACTTCAATAAAGAATTTATAAAGCAATACCTTCAGCCCGATACTGAATAGACGAATAAGCGGACATCACAAATCCTGTGGTGTTCTTTTTTTGTGCTTGCATTCCATCATAGGCATTGTTGTACAAGGCGTACACTACTTGGTTAGAAGACTGTATCGGAAACCTACTTCAGCCAATACCTTTGCAGGTTTAAGGGTCGAACAGGGGTCAAACAAGGTAGAACCTCATGTGGTAATTATAAGGAATACTCCTGAATAAAATGAGACAACAGAGCAGCAAAGACCTGCTTTGAAAAATCATCTATTAGGAGGAACACTCTATGAGAAAAGAAATAAAAGTGATTGACAAGGAATTGAAGCTAACAGCAGCAGAGTTTCGGACTCTGTTTGAAAGACCCGAGTATGAATCAGCTAAAACGAGTATGTTTGTGAGTGCTGAGGAAGAAGAGCTTATTAACGCTTTTCTTAAAAACTGTGATCCGTTTGTTATACTGTTTAATCGTTTGATGGATAGGCATGAAACAGTAATAACTGAATGGCTCTTAGTAAAGCATGCAGAAGCTATGTTTGAGGAACAAGCTATCAAAAGCAACTTCAGTTTGACTGCAAAGAGAAGAAAGTACCTACGTTGGAGAGTAGAGAGCGCTTATAAAGGGTTTGTAACAGAACTTTATGCCATGACTCTTTTGTCGGAGAATGTTCCCGACATTCTAATTTCTACCAATGCAACAGCTGACTTGAAAGAAGGAGTTGATTTTATGGTGAGTTTCTTGGAGACTAACATGACTTACCGATATCACGCAACTTCCCATGAAGGACTAAAACGTCTCAATTATAAAGAGAACAAAGTGCCTGGTAGATACTTTGGGAAGGACCCGAACATAAGCTACAACAATAAAGAGGACGATGAACATTCTTATCTGATAAATGGTTTTCCATTCTTCAAGGACCAGTATCTTTTAAAATGCCTTGAAGAAATGATTGATGATAAGAGTAAAGGATTCTGGACTGATGACTCTAACTTTCTTGACCGATGCACAAAACATGGAGGTGTGTGGGAAACTCTGAAAAGTAACGATGTGGATCATTCGCTTGAAGAAGCGATTGAAAGGATAAAGAACTTTTTAAGTGAAACAGACTAAAAATTAAAATACCCAACTTGAGTATGTCTAAGGTCATAGTCAAGTTGGGTATTTCACTGAATAATAATTTATTGATTTATATACTTCGTTTAAGAATTATAGTAGTATGAAAATAAAGAAAGAGGGTGAGTACATATGAATAGTCTCGACAAATTGTTAAAGGGCAGTCGGGCTTTCACCGCAAGAGAAGCTAATGAGCTTGGTTTATCCAATGAAAGACTTAGTCTTCTTACCAAGCAGAAGAAAATTGAAAAAGTAGACTATGGTGTCTACCTGCCGATTAACGCATATAAGGATGATATGTACAGCCTTCAAATGAGAAGAGAATTTGTTTATTCTCATGAGACTGCTTTGTACTTGCATGATTTAACCGACAGAGACCCTTTAAATTATGTTTGCACAGTAAAACGAGGTTATAATTCACATAAATTGAAAGAAGCAGGTTTTGAAATCTTTTATGTAAAAAAAGAACATTACTCGATTGATACTGTTGATATAGAAACAGTTTTTGGCAATATAGTGAAGACCTATTCCATGGAAAGGACTTTGTGCGACATATTGAGGAGTGAAAGCAGAATGGATAAGGAAATTATCATTAAGGCTTTCAAAATGTACAGCAATAGAAAAGATAAAAACTTACATTCCTTGAATGACTTAGCACATTTTTTCAGAATAAGTCAGAAAGTAAGAACATTCCTGGAGATTCTACTGTAACGTCACTCGTAGGTCACTGAGTTATAATAATGTATCCTATTGTGGGATCGGTATGAATTAGTCGAACTGTTACATTATTCGTGACCGAAACGTGACCGAAAAATTGCTTCTTTGCACATTCCTATGAAGCATGATATACTTGCAGAACAGCGGTTTGAATGTCTATCTCATCTTTAACACCCAAAACCCCGATAAATCCCTACACTAAGGGATTTACCGGGGTTTAAAAATGCTCAAAATAGGGTACTATTTTGCTATTTTTGTATCTTTAATAATTTTTTTTATTATTTTGTTGCTCACAATTTCTGTATCTGTCCGAAACCCAAAGGTTTCATGTAAATGATCGGTTAAACGAGTCCGCATGTACGTTGGGATATAACCGTGTCCTTTCGCATCATACACCCTCATTTTCTTTAGCGTTTCGATAATTTCTGGACATGTAAAGGTTTCTCCTAATTTCTTTTCCAAGATACGAAAGATTAATAAAGAGAGAAAACAGGTCAAGAAGTGAGCTTGAATGCGTTCATCTTTTTGAAGGTATACAGGACGTGATTTCATTTCACTTTTCATAATTCGAAATGTTTCTTCAATTTCCCATCGTCTTTGATTAATCGCCACAATTTCTTCTGGAGTAGAATGAACATTAGTACACACCCCATAAAGCCCATCATACTGAGCTTCTTTCTCTATTTGTTCACTATTTAGTGTATAGTGCGTCTTTTTAGCTACTTCGCCATTTTTAGTAAAACTTACTGATTCAATAAATCGGTTAGGATCATTTGCTCTTTTCTTTTTCAACTGACTAGGATTATCAATTTTTTTTAGGGCTCGTTCAATCTGGCCTTCCCGAATATTTTGATGATAGCTTTGATATTTAAAAGAAAAAGTAATGATTAAACGTTGTTCAAGCCCTTTTTCATTAATCCAACGTTCTTTATAGAAAGTATTCTCCGCATATTTCTTTGGATTTAAAGTGGATAAATCATACTCTTTGAGTCGATTTTTCCCCGTTGCATGGGTAAGTTTCCAGCCCGTTTTATCTAAAGCAAAGGCTTTTAAATGCTTTGGAAGCATTTTTATAGATTGAGTAGTCACAAACCCTCTTTGTCCTAATGTGTTGTATTTTCGGTTATCTGCAGAAGAGAGACCAGCGTCAGTAATCACAATCATTTTTGATAAGTCGAAATCTTTCATAATCCTTTTCTGAAGAGGTTTTA
>NZ_BAAGIR010000056.1:0-13282 GCF_054658155.1 Alkalibacterium sp. m-11 | reverse complement strand
GGATCTTTTCTTTAGTATATCATAAACGTACATAAGTGGACAACAAAAAGACAGAAAAAACGTTGATTAATTTGATAAAATCAACGTTTCTTTGCTTATTTTTCAGTTGTAGGTGCGAAACTCAGGAATTATAACAAAGCTTAATTAAATTGATAAAACATGAACAAATCAAAGCTTAAAGGGTCATTTTTATAGTGTAAGAAAGAAACTTTTCGATTACTGAAGAAGAATTCTTGATAATGTGTTTATACAGAATTTTTTTCAATGAAAACTGTTCTCTTAGTTGATGAATCCAACTAAAAAACGGTATGATAGTAGTAAGCATTTTATCCATTGATTCTGGAATGTTTGCAAAACAATTAGAGGGAGACTTTTAGATTAATGAAAAACTATAAACGTTTACCAAAACACATTGGCGTGATTCCAGACGGCAACAGGAGATGGGCCGTCCATAAAGGGTTAAAAAAACATGATGGGTATGATCATGGGATCGGACCTGGGCTCAAATTATACGAAGCCTGCCTTGAGCTCGGTGTAGAAGAAATGACCTATTATGGCTTTACTATGGATAATGTCAAGCGACCTTCGCTTCAGACAAAAGCGTTTCAGAAAGCATGTGTCGATTCAGTGAATGAACTGAAAAAACGTGACGCAGATTTACTCGTCATAGGAAATACGGATTCCAAAGTATTTCCTAAAGAACTGCTTCCTTATGCAATGAAGCGGACAAAATTCGGCGAAGGCAGAATGAAAGTTAATTTCCTCGTCAATTACGGTTGGAACTGGGATCTAAATTATGGACTGAAAAATGGAGAAGCTTCTAGTGATAATAATGTCATCGACCATATAGCATCTAAAGATATTTCCCGTATGGACATGGTCCTGAGATGGGGCGGACGAAGACGCTTGAGCGGTTTTCTGCCGATCCAGTCTATTTACTCTGATATCTATGTCATTGATGAATACTGGCCGAACTATAAAGTTGAGCATCTGCATGAAGCACTGGAATGGTATCAGGAGACTGATGTCACGCTAGGCGGATAACTATAGATATAACCAGTGAAGAGAGTAAGCAGACCGATTCGGTCTATTCTCTTTTCATAAAGAGGAGACTGAGCATATAATGACGAACGATAATCGGATCATCGTCCTGGTTGGACCAAGTGGGAGCGGAAAAACGACAGTGGGAGAACTTTTGACAAAGAAAGGGATACCGAAACTGGTGACGACGACAACCCGTCAGCCTCGCGAAGGAGAGATAGATGGAGTTGATTACTATTTCAGAAAAGTTGAGGAGCTGGACTCGGATGATTTTATTGAACAGACTGTCTATAATCAGACACTTTACGGTCTGACAAAGAAGGAAGTGACTGAAGCGCTGAAAAATAAGCGAGTCGTCCACGTTTCTCTGGATAAAAATGGAGCGCGTGCCATGAAAGAGACTTTTCCAAAAGAAACTGTCGTAGTCTTTATATATGTTTCAACTGAAGAGATGAAAAAGAGAATGAGAAATCGTGGAGACAGTGAACAGAAAATTTGTGAACGTCTATCTTTCAGCAGACAGACAGATGAACTGAAACCAGTAGAAGAAGCAGATCTGATTATTGAAAACAAGTCTGTTGAGGATACTGTTGATAAGATCCTGAGTCTGATTAGCAAGAAATCAGACCAGCCTATGACTGAAAACGAGGACTAGCCTATGGAAGTCGATCCAAAAACGATTGTATGGTATCCCCTTTTTACCTTGCTGATTTATCTGATTTTGAGCTTGTTGTTCGACCTTCCGTTCTGGACACTATTTCTCGCCTTATTTCTCGTTTTTCTTTATATTTTAGTGATTATAATAATTGAAATAAAAAAGTAGGAAAACAAAGCCCCACAAGCTGACTGTCTCTCAATCAACTTATGGGGCTCATTCTATTCAGATTAGTCTGTCATTCTGTTCAGGAAGTGAAATTGCTCGATGCGAAGCTGTCCGGCACATCAATTCCGCTTGCGTTATAGTTTTCACCATTCATGATGGAATTTTTAACAATAACATAATCGACTTTACGAAGCGACTCAATGTCATTCCCTCCAGCGTAAGAGATGGAAGACTGCAGATCCTGTTTCATTTCAAGGAGTGTATCAGCGATATCTCCTTTGTATTCTGTCAGCATCTTTTTCCCTTCGACGTTTTTACGCTCGCCTTTCTGGTGAGAAGAGGCGCTGCCGAAGTATTCTTTATACGGTCTGCCATCGATCGTCACCATTTTTCCTGGAGACTGATCGTGTCCTGCGAACAGGGAACCGATCATGACCATAGTTGCACCGAAACGAATGGATTTTGCGATGTCTCCATGAGTACGGATACCGCCATCGGCAATCAGTGGCTTACGGGCTGCTTTGGAACAATGAGAAAGAGCAGCAAGCTGCCATCCACCGGTTCCGAAACCAGTTTTCAGTTTAGTTGTGCAGACTTTACCCGGACCAATACCGACTTTGGTTGCATCTGCACCGGCGTTTTCAAGTTCACGTACGGCTTCTGGTGTGCCGACATTACCGGCAATCAGAAACGTCTCTGGAAGATGGCGCTTCACGTGGCGGATCATATCGATGACCAGATCAGAATGACCGTGGGCCACATCGATTGTGATGTAGTCGGGTGCAAGATTTTCTTCAGCTAGTTCTTTTACAAAATCATATTCATCTGTTTTGACGCCTAGACTGATAGAAGCATACAGACCGCGTTCATGCATAGTACGGATGAAGTTCATACGTGTTTCTTCTTCAAACCGGTGCATGACATAGAAATAATTATTTTCTGCGAGCCAGATGGACAGTTCTTCGTCCACTACTGTCTGCATATTTGCAGGAACTACAGGCATGGCAAAGGTGTGCTTGCCTAATGTAATGGATGTGTCACATTCTGAACGACTTCTGACGATCGATTTCGCCGGAATAAGTTGTATATCTTCATAATCAAAAACTTTCATGGTGTACTCCTCTTTTTTGCCGTCTTGAAAGACAGATAGTAGGGAGAAAAACATGGGTTGAAATTGAGTTTCCCTAAACTACTTTACCGGAAGACAGACTTCATGTCAAAGCCACTTTGCATTTAGATATGTCTGAATTTCGAACACGAGTGTAACGGTTGAAAGTCAGATGTATACACGGTAAACTGGTAAATTGAAAACATAAATAGGTTGCGAAAGGATAGAATAATGGAAGAAGCAAAAGAATATATAGTTAATAAATTCGGCAAGCCAAAAAATCTGTTTATCCTGGCCATGGTGCTCAGCATTCCATTTCTCTTTTTAGTCTGGATGAGTTTTTATGACTGGGGATTCATCGGTCTACTGGATGAAGTGATAGGGAACGAGTTTCATGAAGAGAGACGAGCTCTTCTGACATGGGGATTCATCTTTGTCACACGTCTGGGTGATGTCTGGTTCGTGGGACTGTTTACGATCCTTTTTTCTCTCTATATCTGGCGTTTCAGAAAAAACACGCGACTGGCGGTCTGGTATTTTCTGACAGTCAGTGTCGGAGCCGGAGGTGTGAACCAGCTGGTCAAGTTTTTCTTCAGACGACCACGACCAACACACGTTGAGCATCTGATTGTTCAGGGCGGCTACTCATTTCCAAGTGGGCATGCCATGGGTTCGATCATTACTTATGGTGCGCTCCTGTTTCTGATTATTCGGGCCAGTAAAAGCTGGAAACCCGTTATCATCGCTTCGTTAACACTTATCCCACTGATTGGTCTGATCGGCATCAGCCGAGTGTATCTGGGTGTGCATTATCCGTCAGACATCATTGGCGGCTACTCACTGGGGCTTGCGGTTCTCTCGCTGAGTATCGGACTTTACAGTGCCTCGCTTCAGAATAAAGGGTACAAGAAAGGTGAACGGTAAATAAATTAATCCCCCTTGCGAAGGACCTATGTCCTGCTGCAAGGGGGATTCTTTTATCTACAGTGCATTTAATTTATATGATACCAATAATCATCGCGATCGCTCCGAAAGCAATGGCTGTCCAGTTCAACCCTTTTTCATTACTGGCAAGACCGGCAGTTCCTAAAATGATTGCTGCTAACCCTAGAGGGATATTCCAGATGAAAAATCCGATCAGGGCTATCGCCATGGCGGCCCATCCGATGATTTTGCCTACTTTATCTGATTTCATGATTCTCTCTCCTTGTCTACCTGTCTCACTCTTACTTTAAAAGTATACCTTACTTACTGGAGTCAGACAATTAAGTCAGCTCTTTTTTTTGACATAGTCAGCGATTGGATAATCTTCAACGGGAAGCAGAGGCGAGAGCTGTCTAACAAGATCCGCCAGACATTTTCCGACTAAAGGACCTGCCGTCAAGCCTGTCGATCCGAGACCGCTGGCTGCATACACGTTTGAAAGATCGGGAACTTCTCCGAAAAATGGAGCAAAGTCAGAGGTATAGGCTCTAGTCCCAGCCCTGTAAGCTGTAATGGAAGCCTGATGCAGTTCTGTCGAAAAGAAAGCAGCGGCATCATCGATCAGTGTGCTGACTAGTTCTTCGTCGATCGTCAGATTGAATCCTTTGTCATTCTCATGCGTCGCGCCTATCACTACTTTCCCGTCTTCAAATGGAATAATGTCCGCTTCGCCTTCAGGCATGATGACCGGCCAGTTTTCAGTATGATGATCTGCCAGCTGGACTTCCGCCAGCTGACCTTTCTGTGGCCTGATATCAACGTTATAGCCTGCAGGATCGAGTAGATCCGGGAGCCAGGCTGCAGCGGCGAGAACGACAGAATCAAAAATGCCTTCAGAGTGGTCGGTCAGGACTGAATAACCCTGATCTGCTCGCTTGAATCGGGCTTTTTTCTTGATCACTGCAGCCCCATTCTCAACCGCTCGTGATAAAAGCAGCTCAACTAACCGGCCACCGTCAACGCGTGCCCCTCCGGAAGCCCAGAGTGCTGAATTTTCCCCTTGGTAGAGTGGGATTTTCTCTCTTATTTCATCGGCAGTTAAAATAGCGAGCTCACCTATTTCCGGTGCGTCGAGGCGTCGTTTTTCTCCTGTTTCAAGCATTTCAGTCAGATACTCGGGCTTCTTTTTAAACAGAAGGGTGCCGACTTTCTTGTAAACTGAAGAGGGAATTTCCTTTCCTTGCATGACTTCAGAAAGAAAGTCGGGGTAGAAAGCAGCGCCTTCTTTGACCATGACATACCATTTTTTGTTTCGACGTCTGGAAAGCCATGGGCTGATTATTCCTGCAGCAGCTGATGTTCCCTGTCCCGTTCCTTCGTCATATATCGTCAAATCGATAGAAGGATCTTTGCTCAATTCATAAGCGGCAGAAGCACCGACGACTCCTGCTCCAATTATAGCAACGCGTTTACTCATAATGTGTCAAACCTTTCTTTTGCTCTCTTTCCAAGTTTAACATGTCTGGTAAAAAAGAAAACAGGAAGGAATAAAATAAAGGTTGTCTGAAATAACTTGATAAGTAGGAAATGTTCAGTATATACTGTTTACATAAATTTATTAAAACGGTTTTATTAGATATTATATTATGCATAAGTAAAAGTAGAGGAAATAACAGGAGGATAAGCAGTGGACAGACAGCTTTGAAGAAGTTTTCTTTACCGACTCAGTTGAAACAGGCCGGACAGCAGGAAAAAGAAAGAGATTGATTTACATACAGTAGAATCCCCTTCTGGCCACCAGTGATTTAAAAAATTTGAAATCAGTTTAAATTTCTCAAAAAAGATGTTGACGGATCCATTTCATAGGTGTAGTATGAGAATCACATTAAAAAACAGACGAAAGGAAGGTCAGTATGCTTACACGATCTGCTCAATCCAGACAACTGAATATGGCTTGGAACAGCTGGCGCAGATCGTTGTATAGATGAAGACTTTCTTTCATAGATACAACGTTTAGAACAAATCTAAATTTTGTATCTATGCCGGCTCACTTTGACGAGGATTTTTTTACACCGCATAGATGATAAGTTATCTATGTGGTTTTTGTTTATTTTAAGGCAATTTCCACGATTCGATTCAATTCGTGGAAATTGCCTTTTTTTGTACCACTAGGAATGGATGGGAAAAAATCTTCAGTCAAATGAGTCTTAATTAAAGGAGTGGATGCAGATGGAATCTGACTGGGACTGGCGAAATAAAAAACTGACTGACAAACTGATGAATCTAATTAAGAGAGGACCAATCAATCATGAAAAGAAAAGGTATGATCATCACTTTAGGAGCTATTCTAGTTTTACTTATCGGAGTCTTTGTTGCCTCGCTGACTAGTGCAGATAACGACACGGCTACATATAGCGGGAGCGATAATGGAAGCGAACAAGCAGGTATTGAGAACGAAGAACTGAGAACAGTAAGGATTGGTATTCTACAGACCACCAGCCATCCCTCACTGGACGAAATTACGGCGGGGGCAATCGAAGGGCTGGCTGAACATGGCTATGTGGAAGGAGAGAACGCAGAGATCGACTTTCAGAATGCTCAAGGGGATCAGAACCTGATGAACACGATGGCGCAAGCTCTTGTTGAAGACGGGGCAGACCTGCTGATCGGTATCGGGACACCGGCCAGTCAGGCGTTTGCCAATGCAACCAGTGAGATTCCAATCATCATGGGCGCCGTGTCCGATCCAATCGGTGCCGGTCTGGTGGAGTCGGAAGACGAGCCGGGAACGAATGTCACAGGTGTGAAGAATCAAGCCCCGGTCGAAGCTCAGCTGGAGCTGATGAATGCCGTTCTTCCGGAAGTCTCAACGATCGGGCTGTTATACAGTTCAGGTGAGGACAATTCCAGGGCTGAAGCAAAACGGGCAACAGAAGTGATTGAATCTATGGGTCTTGAACCGGTCACTTATACGGTATCAAGTACGAATAATATTCAGCAGATGGTTGCATCCATGTCTCAGGAAGTCGATGTGATCTATCTTCCGACTGACAATACGATAGCGAGTGCATTCGACACCGTGGTCAGTGAAGCGGACCGTTACGACATGCCGCTGATTCCGACAGTCGATCTGATGATCGCTCAAGGTGGGCTGGCCACAGTTGGAATCAATCAGACGCAGATGGGGATCGAATCAGGTCGGATGGCTGCAGAAGTACTGAACGGACAAGACCCGAGTACGTTCCCTATTTTTATCCTGAGTGAAGGAGATATTCTGGTCAACCAGAAGAAAGCGGAACGTCTGAACGTCACCATTCCAGAATCTATTCTGGAGGATGCCGTCATCATCGAAACTAGGGAATAAGAGAGGGAATCAGTTTATGGTCATATCAGCAATTGCACAGGGGCTGCTTTGGGCAGTACTCGGCATCGGCATTTTCACAACTTATCGGATTCTGAATTTTCCGGATCTGACAGCAGAAGGCTCGTTTCCTTTAGGAGCTGCGGTCGCCGTTACAGCTATTGTCAATGGACTGCCTCCCGTATTCGCTATGGTGCTGGCAGTTCTAGCCGGGATGAGCGCGGGTCTGGTAACGGGTCTCCTGTATACGAAAGGAAAAGTCCCAGTTATTCTAGCCGGTATTCTAGTTATGACGGCACTGCATTCCGTGATGCTGTATGTGATGCAGCGTCCGAACCTGAGTCTTTTAAATCATCCAAGAATATTTAACAGCCTAGCCTTTTTACCCAATTATTTCGACGCAGTAGTGGTCGGTCTAGTGGTAGTCAGTCTGGTGATTGGTCTGCTGCTTTTTTTCTTCTACACCAGCTTGGGTCAGGCCTATATTGCGACAGGAGACAATGAAGCAATGGCTCGATCGTTCGGCATTCAGACAGACCGCATGAAAATTATAGGGCTCGTCTTTTCCAACGGAATCAATGCGCTGGCAGGCTCTCTCATTGCTCAGAATAATGGCTATGCGGATGTTAATGGAGGAACGGGTGTCATCGTCATTGGGCTGGCTTCACTGATTATTGGGGAAGTGGCCTTCAAGTACGTGACTCTGGGCGAACGACTGATTTCCATCGTCATCGGAAGCATTCTGTATCAGCTGCTTCTTCTCGGTGTAATCAGACTCGGCTTCGATACGACTTATATCAGATTATTCAGCGCATCCATACTAGCTGTCTGCCTGATGATCCCACAAATTAGGCAGGCGCTTAAACTGGATACACTGATCAGGAAGGAGGGGTAAGCCATGACAACACTACTGACTTTAGAGCAAGCAACTAAAACGATCCAGAATCAATCCGATAAGAATACGACGATTCTGGATCATATAGATCTGACCATCAGAAAAAGAGAGTTTGTTACAGTCCTTGGAGGGAATGGCGCAGGGAAATCGACTTTGTTCAACAGCATCACCGGCACGATCGAACTGACCAGCGGCAAGCTTTACATTAAAGATAAGGAAGTAACCAGACTACCTGAAGAAAAAAGAGCACGTCATATCGCCCGGGTCTTTCAGGATCCTAAAATGGGGACTGCCCCACGAATGACGGTAGCGGAAAACCTGCTGCTCGCTCTGAAACGAGGGGAGAAGCGGTATCTGCTGCCGAGAAAATTGAAGGCTCAAAGAGACTCATTCCAAAACCTGTGTGCCTCAGTTGGAAATGGACTTGAAAAACATCTAGATACACCTACGGGGCATTTATCCGGTGGGCAGAGACAGTCATTGAGTCTGCTTATGGCTACATTGACAAGGCCAGAGCTCCTGCTTCTGGATGAACATACTGCTGCACTGGATCCTAAAACGGCAAAGCGCTTGATGGAGCTGACACAAGAAGTTATCGAAACTCATCAGCTCACCTGTCTGATGATCACGCACCGGATGGAAGATGCCTTGAAGTACGGCAATCGGCTGATCGTTCTCGAAAATGGAAGAATCAAACTGGATCTGAATGCTAGAGAAAAAGCACAAATGACGCTGGAAGATCTGTTTGCTCTGTTTGAAGAAGAAAAAGCCCAGCTTATTTAACTGTAATAGATTTTCTGATGGGAAAAGTAAATGAACAGGAGAGTGCAAGGATAATGGAGACAGCAAAAGGATTTTTTGGAACATTTGGCGGCAGTTTCGTCCCTGAAAACCTTCAGGCAGCTTTGGATAAGATTGAGGCTGCTTTTGACGAGGCTAGAGAAGATGACGCGTTCAAGAAAGAATATCAGTCGATTCTAAAAGAATATGTCGGCAGAGAGAATCCCCTGACCTACGCCGAACGGTTGTCAGAACGTTTCGGCGGTCCGAAAATCTATCTTAAAAGAGAAGACCTGAATCATACAGGAGCGCACAAGATAAACAATGTGGTGGGACAAATTCTTCTGGCCAAACGAATGGGTGCGCATCGCATCATTGCAGAGACAGGAGCGGGACAGCATGGGGTAGCGACTGCGACGGCCTGCGCGATGTTTGGTATGGACTGTACGATCTATATGGGTAAACTGGACACCGAGCGCCAGGCACTCAATGTATTCAGGATGGAGCTGCTCGGAGCAGAAGTGGTTCCTGTCGAGCAAGGACAAGGGCGGTTGAAGGATGCCGTTGATGTCGCTCTAGGAGATCTGATCGAGAATTATGATCACACATTTTATCTCCTCGGTTCAGCCGTCGGACCGCATCCCTATCCGTCCATCGTCAAGTATTTCCAGTCAGTGATCAGCGAGGAATCGAAGAAGCAGATTCTTGAAAAAGAAGGCAGGCTGCCTGCAGCGGTTGTTGCAGTGGCCGGTGGAGGCAGCAATGCGATTGGCTCCTTTGCTCACTATATTGAAGATACTGATGTGCGTCTGATCGGGGCGGAGCCTGAAGAAGCAGCGACGATGAGCAAGGGAAAAGCGGCGAATCTGCACGGATTCAGAACCCTTGTCCTACAAGATGAAAACGGCAACCCGGCACCGACCTATTCAATTGCTGCCGGTCTGGACTATCCGGGAATCGGGCCTGAACATAGTCATCTTAAAGACAGTGGACGTGCTGAATACTATACAGTATCAAAAAAAGAGGTCATGTCTGCCTTCAAGACCCTGTCCGAAACTGAAGGAATCATCCCGGCGCTAGAAAGTGCCCATGCTGTCGCCTTAGTAAAAAAACTGGCGGATGAATTTTCTCCTGAAGAGCCTGTGATCATCACTATTTCTGGTCGTGGAGACAAAGATGTGGCCTATGTCCGGGAGCTGCTTGACTCGGGTGATTTTGACTAGCACAACTTGATGACTGAACGGAACTGAAAGAGGAAGGGGCCTTCGCTGAACAATGTTAAAGGCTCTTTCCTCATTTTGTGTATAATAAAATGAGGAACTAAATACTTAGATAGAACAGGGGAGACAACTAATGGGATTTAACAGTAAAGACTATCTTTCGGGGCAGATAGACAAGCAACATATTCGTACGAAGAAGAGTCGGTACAAATTGGAGCTGGACCATGAAGAGTATCATCTGAGCGATGAACTGAGACGGGAGATTCTATCGAGCGATATACAGACACTTCAGAATTTAGTCAGAGAAGGCAGAACTACATACGCCGAAATTGCGATGTGCTTCTGGAATGAGACAGTCAGACAGAAAAGGTACAATGCGGTCATCTCTTTGAATGAGACAATCGTTCAGGAGGCTGAAGAACTGGTCTTTGATGACGAGCATGAATTGCTTTATGGTATGCCGGTCCTCGTTAAAGATAATGTTAGTGTGAAGGGGATGCCTGTTACAGCGGGGGCTGCTGTTCTTAGAGATTATATAGCTGAGGAAGATGCAGAACTTATCCAGCTCCTTAAAGAAAAGGGGGCACTGATTCTGGGGAAAACAAACTTGACCGAATGGGCAAATTTTATGTCTACTGACAGTTCCAATGGATATTCTGCAGTAGGTGGACAGACGATGCATCCATTGGGACAGTTTGATGTTGGAGGATCGAGTGCAGGAAGTGCCGCTGCTGCAGCCTTGAGCCTGTCTCCGGTTACCGTCGGGTCGGAAACGGCCGGGTCTATCATCTATCCAGCCAGTCAGAATGGTGTGGTCGGACTTAAACCGACACTTGGTCTGGTCTCTCAGGACGGTGTTATCCCCATTTCAAAAACGCATGATACTGCGGGACCGATCGCGAAAACTGTCAAGGATACGTATCTGCTTTTCAAGGGAATGGCGTCAGCAGTTTCAGAAGAAGCAGAGTGGTCTGAAGCAGGATTTAAAGGTGTGAAAACAGGTATCCTGGAAAACGAATCGATCAAGTCCCTCTATAGAGAAGAAGACGAAGAAATCATAGAAGATGTTCGGCAGAAGCTGAAAGAAGCCGGAGCGATCCCATCTGAGTATTCTTTAGATGAAAAGGCACTTGAAGTAGACTATGTTCCGGTTCTGAAGTATGAATTCAATACAGGGATCAAGTCTTTTTTCAATCAGAGTCGGACCCATCCACTGACTCTCGAGACAATTAGAGCGTTCAATGAAGAAGAAGGGGAAGATCAGACGGCACCTTTCAATCAGGAGCTGCTGATTCAGTCAGCCGGTGTTGAAGAGACTGCTGAAGACATCACTCAGATCATCACAACCAATCAGATGGTTACACGACAGGCACTGAAAAAAGCCTTTGACTCCGTAGATGTTCTTCTGACTTTAAGTAATTATGCCACTGCTGTCTATTCCGCATCCGGTTATCCAGCAGTCACCGTTCCTGGATATGTTCGCGCAACCGGTGAGCCTATTGGCATAACCCTTATCGGCCAGGACGGAGAGGATGTCCGGTTAATGGAACTGGCCTATGCTTTGGAGCAGATTATTCAGTAAAGGTTCAAGCAAATCAGAGCATTATATGAGAGTTTATAAATTAGAATAAAGCCATTTATTTTTAATCCTATTATAGTAAAGCGGTTGGACTTCGTATACAATAGAAGATACATTAATTAATAGGGGAGATAATATGGGGAAAACAGCTATAAAAAATGGACGTCTAATTGACGGACTAGGGGGACAGCCGGTCAGCGATGGGCTGGTCGTATTCGAAGGAAACACCTTGCTATACGCAGGAGAAGCGGAAGGATACACCTTGACTGGAGATGAAACGATAGTCGATGCCGGAGGAGGAACCATCCTCCCAGGACTTATCGATGCCCATGTGCATGTCATGATGGAGTTTGAAGGAGTTCAGAAACGACTGGAGACTCCTTTTTCCTACAGATTTTATCAGGCTGCCCAGTATATGAGGAAAACACTGTATGCCGGGATCACATCTGTCAGAGATGCATTAGGGGCGGATTTAGGTGTGAAGAAAGCTGTGGAAGAGGGACTGATAGCCGGTCCGCGTCTGCAGCTGAGCATCAATGCACTGACGATTACTGGCGGACACGGCGATGGTTATACCACTTCAGGCCAGACGGTTGAATTGCTTCAGGCCAATTATCCGGGGATGCCTGACGGGCGGGCAGACGGGGTGGAAGAAGTCCGGAAGAAAGTCCGTGAAATGCTTCGTGCCGGAGCTGAGGTCATTAAAGTCCATGCGACGGGTGGCGTACTCAGCCCGACCGACCATCCGGAGTTTACCCAGTTTTCTCTGGAAGAACTGAAAGTCATTGTGGAAGAAGCGCGTTTCAGAAAAGGTGTGCGAGTCATGGCCCACGCTCAGGGAGCTGAAGGAATCAAACAGGCCGTCCGGGCAGGCATCCATTCAATTGAACACGGCATCTTTCTCGATGACGAAGCTATTGATCTGATGAAAGAAAACGGAACATTCCTGGTGCCGACCTTGCTGGCGCCAGTATCGGTTCTGGAACTTGCTGAAGAATCCGGAATGCCTGATTCAGCTGTCGAGAAGTCCAAGGAAGTCATTGAGATCCACAAGGAAAGTGTCGCTAAAGCTCATAAAGCAGGAGTTAAAATAGCTATGGGTACTGATGCTGGAGTCATGCCTCACGGACTCAATTTAAGGGAACTGGAACTCATGACCGATGTGGGGATGACACCGATGGAAGCAATCGTGGCTACCACAAAAACGGCAGCTGAGTGTTTAGGATGGGAAGACAAAGTCGGCACCCTTGAGAAAGGAAAACTGGCCGATATTGTCATCGTTAAAGGCAATCCCATCGAAGACATTGCGAGCCTGGCGGACACCGATACCATTCAATATGTCGTCAAGGACGGAAAGGTCGAAAAGGACACCTTAACTAAATAAGATGATTTGAAAACAGCCGACTGTGTCGGCTGTTTTTTCGTTCGTGCGCCCGGCATGGGCGACAACTTGGTGGTGAAAGTCCACTACAGACTTGGCAGTAGGAACTGTTAGCGAAAGTCAAGGGTGTCCGCCGTGAGGCGGAATCTGAAGGAAGACGGACGCAAATG
>NZ_BAAGIR010000055.1:0-13541 GCF_054658155.1 Alkalibacterium sp. m-11 | reverse complement strand
TGGACAATATTGGAGAATATTCAACAGCTGGTTCTGTTGCATTAGCTACTCCAGAAGATCATATTAATTTTTTGACGATTGTAAGACCAAGGGGTCTTTATACTCTTTTTTCCATCTTTTTGTTTTCAATCTAATCGAGAAGGATATAAAGTGGCATGATAGACAGTTAATACTTAAAAATGTCTAAAAAAGCAGTGAGTTTAATAGAAATAGTTATCCACATTTAGAGGTATGAATAATTCAGGATTCACTATTTTCTAGTCAATAGCGTTACACTCTCGATGTGTTTTGAGACAAGTTCATAGCTGTCAAGAAATATTGGCTCAAATGCTTTTATCGAAAATTCCCTCTGTGGAAACATATCCACAGAGGGAATTCGTATGTGAGAACATATCAGTCAAAGTATGGATTTATTACATAGCTCCTCTAATACAGTTCTTAGGAAAAAATGCTTCCAAAACACTATCTCCCATACAAACTTAAGTGGTTCGTTACTTAAATATTTTTGACCTGGGATTTTAATACTTCATAACCTAATTTGTCGATAACATGTTCAATGTCTTTTATAGATACTTTTTCATCGTCAAATTCCACCCTCACCTTGCTTGAATTAAATAGTACTTTCAAACTCTCTTTACTTACCCCGTCCAAAGATTTCACACCATTCTCTATTTTTTGCATACAAGACGGACATGTTAATGTTTCTAATTGAATCATTGCTTTTTGCATTTTCTTCTCTCCTTTAGTTTATATCGATTTTATTATACTCGATTATTATCATCATTAAATTGATTTGCATCAACAGCTTAATTTGTTGTTTATTTTCATAGTTTGTAGCGTAGCAACCTCATGCCATTTAAAATGACCACTAATATGCTTGCTTCGTGTACTAACATTCCGATTGACATATTCATCCAGTCACTAAAAAATACGCTAGCTAGCAGGACTAATACAACTCCAACTGCAATAAAAATATTTTGTCGCATGTTATTAGCTGTCGCTTTTGTTAAACCTAGTGCATGTGGCAAGAGACTAAAATCTGAATTCATTAAAACAACATCTGACGTTTCTATGGCTACATCTGTTCCGCCTCCCATGGCAATTCCAATTTGTGCTAGAGCTAGTGAAGGACTATCATTTACTCCGTCCCCAACAAATGCAACAATTTGACCTCTTTCTTGCAGTACTTTAATATATGCTGATTTATCTTCCGGCAACATGTGCCCGCGGGCCTCTGTAAAACCTAGTTCACGCGACACTAAATCAACTGTTCCTTGATTATCACCTGAAAGAACGACTAGATTTTTAACACCAAGTTTTTTCAACTTCTGAAGATTTTCTTTTACACCTGGACGAATTTGATCACGAATCCCTAACAATACCTTTAATTCACCATCAACTGATGTTAAAACTAATGAATTTCCATTTCCCTCAAATCTAGCAATATCTGCGTGAACTTTCTCACTTAAATGTACATTTTCTTGCTTCATCAGTGCAACATTTCCGACCGCAACTCTATGGCCTTCTACATGTGCTACAATTCCTCCGCCTTTTACAACCTCTGTTTTTTCAACTCTAAATGGTTCTATATCTCCAATATATTCCACAACTGCTTTTGCTAATGGATGATCGGATTCCTTTTCAACACTTGACAGATAAGCGAATACGTCATCTACATTATCTGCATAAATTTCTTTATCAGCTACTCTAGGATTTCCTATTGTCAATGTTCCCGTTTTGTCAAATACCATGGTATCTAGTTTGCTAAAATCATTAATAACCTCGCTGCCTTTTAGAAGAACACCATGACGTGCTCCATTACCAATACCCGCAACATTTGAAACGGGAACACCGATTACTAATGCTCCTGGGCATCCTAAAACTAATATCGTAATTGCCAGTTGAATATCCCTTGAAATGAGCCATACAATAAAAGAGAGAACTAAAACAGCCGGTGTATAATATTTAGAGAATCTATCAATAAAGCGTTCTGCCTCTGATTTTGAATCCTGTGCTTCTTCCACTAACTCAATGATTTTACCAAAAGTAGTGTCTTCACCTACACGGTCAGCAGTGATTTGCAGTGTTCCATTTTCTAAAATTGTTCCCGCATATACTCCTGAATCTTTCTTTTTGCTTACTGGAACGGCTTCACCTGTAATACTTGCTTCATTAATGTGCCCTTCTCCTGTTAAAACTGTCCCGTCAACAGGAATTTTTGCACCCGTTTTAACAAGTAAAATATCACCTACATCAACCTCTTCTATTGCGACTTCTTCAAATTCACCATTTTTCAGTTGCTTTAGAGCAACTTCAGGCGCCATTTCAGTTAATTCTTTTATTGCAGAACGTGTTTTATTCAGTGTTCTTTGTTCTAGATAAGCTCCAAATAGAAATAAAAAGGTAACAATTGCTGACTCCTCATAATTTCTAATTAGAAACGCGCCAATGACTGCAATGGTCACTAACACATCAATACTGACTACTTTAACTCTGAGTGCTTGATACGCTTGGATGGCAATCGGTATAACTCCTAAAACAGAGGCAATTATTAGTGACCATATAGCTATAGGTTCGTTTTGAAATCCTAATTTACTAACATATGCAATTATTATTAAAATTGCACTTACTATTGTAATATGATTCTTTCTTCCTAAAATTAATTTTTGCATATGCATACTCCTTCCTATTATGATTTTTATTAATTGTATCACTTGTTTCTTTTATGATTCATATGCTTTATCTAATTCTGCCAACAGGTTATATACTGCTTCATAGCTTTCACAAACATCATCTGGAACTGTATAATTGTCTGTAATTTTACGTAACTTTGCAAATTCATCTACTAAATCAGGTTTTCCCCTTCCTGTATCTTTTAATTTTTTTGCAAGCTTATCATATACTTCACGAACTTGGTGAAATTCTGGATGATTGCCGCCATGAACTCTTGCTACAATTGGTACATACTGTGCTAATGTTTTTAAATGTGTTTCCTTGACTTGATTAAAATCTAATTTTTTCGACATGCTTTTTCCTTCTTTCTTTTTTCTTTGGGTTGATTACATTATATAAGGGATTAAAAGATATTAACTTGATCTACATCAAGTTTGTTCTTTTTACGCAGAAAAATAGAACAGTTAGTATTTTTAACTTAATGCCAACTGTTCTATTTTTTATTTTAAGATTATCTGCTATATCAGCAACAAACCATCTAAATCTAAAATCTCAATCTTTCTGTTTCTTTTTTGCTTTATATAACCTGCATCTTCAAAATCAGCCAACGTTCTACTGATCGTTTCTGGTGTCGTTCCTAAATAAGAGGCTAAATCCTTTTTACTCATCGGTAATTCAATTTCTATTGGACTAACTCCGCCATCTGTACACTCTCCAAGAAACAACGCTAATCTAGCCTCCACTTTCTCGGTGACAAATCTAGTTGTTTGTTTTTCTGATATTTCCAGTCGGTTAGAAAACTCAGCTAAGATCTTCAAAGATATCGTAGGGTACTTTAATAAAAATTCTTGTAAGTCATTTTTACTAATCATACATACATCGGTATCAATCATTGCTTCTGCATACGCTTCATGGATTGATTCACGAAACAGAGCTAATTCTCCTGTAAAATCTCCTGGATTTAAAATTCTCAATAATTGCTCTTTTCCAGACTCAGATAAACGGTAGATTCTAATTTTACCCTTACTTACAACATATAAGACATTAGATGTATCTCCTTCTCGATAAAGCACTTCACCTTTTTTATATGAAATGGACTTCATGACTTTCATTATTTCTTCCATCTGCGCTGCTTCAAGATGATTAAAGATTGGTACAACACAGATACATGAATTCTTTGAATTTGGCTCATGTCTGTGATGATGAATGTGTGAGGAAGTATTATGAGAATTTTTCCTGATATCTTGTTTGGAATCCTTCTTCGACATTCAGATACTCCTTTCATAACATATTTTGGGACTTGTTTATTTATTTCCAAGTATTCATGAGTCTAGTAAATGCAAGTGAATTCATGTGGAATTCTTATTAGATTATCGCCTTAGCCTAGACTTTCCATTGTGTTTTTTAGATGGCCTATTTCTTGCTTAAGTCCTCGGATGGCGGTCATTATTTCTTCTTTTGTTTTTCCTTTGAGATACTCTTCATAATAACTTTCCGGACTAATCATCATATTAGACCGCCTCCTTTATTCGTTAGATATTTTTATTTCATCTCCATCAGGTAAAATAAATGCCTGCACAAACTTGACACCTAGCACATCAGCGATGGCTTTCAACTCATCCAAGGTTACCGTTTCCCGCTTTAATTTCTTATTGAAATTCTGTGGAGTCTGTCCAATACGTCTAGCGAGTTCGGAAACGCTTATATTCATTTGCTCACACAGTTCTTTAATCATTTCTGCCGTAGTCATACAGCACCTCCAAGGTAACGCTAAGAATATTATAAACCATTTGGTCGATGAATACAATAGATTCAGCAATATTTCATGGTTGTATAACCCAAAGAAAACCCACAACTCTACTCTAGAGTCGTGGGCTATTGGAGTACATTTTTCATACTTTAATTTCAATGCCAGATTTAAAGCATATTACAAAGTGGTCATCATACACCGTAACATTTTGGATGATCTTCCTTACAAGTGTATCATCATATAATAAAGTCCGATATTTGTTGGTGCGGATAAATTCTATCAGTTCGTTGATCCGCTCATTCTCACCACTTAAGGATGCATCTTCCACAAGAAGGGTCTGACGCTTTTCACGTAACTCTTCAATCTCATCTGCAAGGGATTCAAAATCTTTTCCCTTATTAGCAAGGCTGATTAGTTCCTTCTGCTTTTCTTCAAGCAAGGTGTTAATCTCTAAAATCTTATATTCCGTGGTATCACCGATTATCGCATGTATATTCTCTTCCAGTATTCTTATCATGTTGTCACCACCGGCAAGCAATCTGTTAATGGCAGTCATTACTGCATCATATAATTCAGCTTCTTTTACCGTTCGGTTCTTACACACCTCAGGGCCTTGCTCAATTCTTGTAACGCATCGCCAAACAAATTCTTTTCTACCGTGAATATTCCAATAGACACGTCTGTAAATGTCCCCGCAATCTCCGCAGAAGGTTATGGTACTCAAAGCGTATTTACTGCTATAAATTCTTTTATTTTTGTCTGCACCTGTGTAAATATTACTTCTGCGATGTAGCTCTTCCTGAGCCTGTAAAAAAAGTTCCTTTGGTATGATAGCCTCATGGCTGTTTTCAACATAATACTGTGGGACATGGCCTTCATTCTTCACCCTTTTCTTTGTAAGAAAATCCACTGTGAAAGTCTTCTGCAAAAGGGCATCGCCGATGTATTTCTCGTTTAGAAGAATCTTCTTTATGGTTTCCGGTCTCCATCTTGGTTTACCTGCAGCTGTTAATATACCGTCTTTCTCTAGATCCCTGCCAATGCCTACTAGGCTTTTGCCCTCAAGGTACTCTCTGTA
This sequence comes from Alkalibacterium sp. m-11, assembly GCF_054658155.1. Lineage (NCBI taxonomy): Bacteria > Bacillati > Bacillota > Bacilli > Lactobacillales > Carnobacteriaceae > Alkalibacterium > Alkalibacterium sp. m-11. The sequence continues at coordinate 8,040 of NZ_BAAGIR010000055.1, read as the reverse complement.
AATACGTTTAATGATTTCAGCCTCTTCTGGAACAATAATCAAGTTGCCTTCTTCATCTTTTGTGTATCCCATAAATCGATTGTGATTGACCTGCACCTTTCCTTGCTGGTAGCGATATTGAAGTCCGAGTTTAACGTTCTGCGAAAGGCTCTGGCTTTCTTGCTGTGCAAGAGAGGCCATAATGGTAAGTAGCACCTCGCCCTTGGCATCCATTGTGTTGATGTTCTCTTTTTCAAAATACACTGCTATGTTCTTTTCCTTGAGCTGTCTAATATACTTTAAGCAATCCAGCGTGTTGCGGGCAAATCGACTGATGGACTTTGTAATAACTAAATCGATGTTGCCCTCCATACACTCCTCAATCATACGGTTGAACTCTTCTCGTTTTTTAGTGTTAGTACCGGAAATGCCGTCATCTGCAAAGATGCCTGCAAACTCCCATTCAGTATTTTTCTTTATAAATTCCGTATAATGTGCAACCTGTACCTCATAGCTTAAATTCTGCTCTTCAGTTTCTGTAGAAACACGGCAATAGGCAGCGACACGCAGTTTCTTTATTTTTTCTTTTGCGGCTGTACTTCCAACTCTTTTTCGTGCCGGAATTACAGTTATATTTTTTCCTGCCATATTACACCTCGCTTTCTATGAGACTGTACAAATACTCCGCTCTGGTAACGGGATCAGCTGGAAGTTTACCTTCTGATTTTCTCATCTTGAATCGTTCTATAGGAGAGGGAGCAGTAAAAGCTGCAAGCTCTACAATCCTTCCTAAGTCCTTCGCACGTTTATTTCTAATCTCTTCAGCCTTATCAAATGTTTCTTTATCTATGATTGCTGGATATACGTCATTTCCGAGATAAAGGATATTTTTCAAAATACGCCCCATCACTGAATGCGTCTTTTCAATACCTGCCTGTTCACCAGCCACTGTAAGGGAAAGTCCTGAAATGTATTTTTCAAAGAACTCCTTTACTTGACCTGCTGCCTTCTCATCGACAGTTATGACTCCGTCTTTAACTGTATATCCGTATGGTACATATGCCATTTATCTCACCACCTTTTCTATAAGGGAAAGTCCACATTTCATTTTAAAGGTTAGTTCATCCCTTGAATTTACAATGATGTTTTCTACAAACTTTTCAAAAGCTTCATCTGTAAAATTGCCATCAAACTTATCTGCTGACACATAATCAAGAAGTGCCTTTACCTCGTCTGCCTGAGAAGAGCCACTTGTAAATGACATGACTAGGTTCGTCTTCTCAGCAGTAATATTTTTTATTTCTTTATCCAGAACATTTCGTTCCTTGTTAAAAAGAGCTGGTTCAAGAAACCCTTTAGTCATAAGACCAATCAGTGTATTGCGTTCTTCGGTTAATTGCTCCATGCGTTTATCTATAGCATCAATTCTTGCAAGATCGCATTCTTCATCAATCTTGTTTATAGAATCATAAAGTGGCTCCAGTATTAGCTTTTTGCTGAATGCGAGCTTATTCATCATGGTTGAGAATGTTACTTTTATCTCTCCATCACGCAAAAACAACATGGAGCAGCTGTCCTTGTCTTCAATATGTCCTTTGCAACTCCAAGCAATATAACTTCTGCCAACAGAGTAGTTTGTTCTTCTCTTGAATTTACTGCCGCACTCTCCACATAGGATTCTGCCACTTAGCACATACCTGTTTTGATAAGCTTTCTTGTTAGTAGTTTTGCTCATAGATTTTGCTCTTTGAGTTATCAGCTTTTGAGCCTTGGAAAATACTTCTCTGCTGATGATCGGTTCATGATGATCCTTGCAGTAAAACTGATCTTTCTCTCCATTGTTTATGTGTCGATTGAAGTTGCTATCCGTGTAGGTCTTTTGGAAAAGCACATCACCTTTGTATTTTTCGTTGCGGAGCATATCAATCACCGTACCCGAACTCCAATGATTGCCCCTTCTTGCAGGGATTTTGTCTCTATTTAGGCCTTTTGCGATAACACTTCCACCTTTCCCTGAAAGGCACTCTGCAAAAATACGTTTGATTATTTCAGCTTCTTCAGGAACAATAACCATCTCACCATTTATGTTTGCATAGCCATATGGCGGAGTGCCAATAATGTAACTGCCATTTTGAAATTTTTTACTGATTGACCATGTTGTGTTCTGTGAAATAGACGCGGACTCTTCAGCAGCAAAACCAGATAAAATAGAAAGCATTAATTCACTTTCCATATCACCTGTATTCAGATTTTCTTTCTCGAAATAAATATAAACACCGATATCCATTAGGTGCCTTACCAGTTCTAGGCAATCCGTGGTATTTCGTGCAAAACGACTGATGGATTTGGTGATAATAAAATCAATCCTATTACTTTCACAATCACGAATCATACGGAGAAGTTCAGGTCGTTTTTCCTTCTTGGTGCCTGATATGCCTTCGTCATAATAAAGTCCGGCAAACTCCCATTCTGGATTGGATTTAATATAGTTTTCATAGTGTTCCCGCTGAGCTTTAAGGCTTACCAGCTGGTCATCACTATCCGTTGAAACCCTTGCATAAGCGGCAACTCGAAGTTTGCTTTTTAATGACTGTGATTTGGGCAGTTCATCTATTTTCGTTATCTTTTTCATCATCTCACCTCACTTTCTGCTATTACATATATCACTCTAAAAGGCAATAATAGCAAGTGTTTCAGGGCATTATCTCGGCTAACTTCGGAGAGAATTTCTGGCGGTTTAATGCTGATATTTTGTGTAGTTCATCTTGCGTAATCTTGCCCTCTTTATAGAGCATGCCAACAATACTCTCAGCTATATAAAAGTCATATTCTTTCTGTAACTGTTCTTCTGACATCGGTTCTGTCTCACCCTTGATAGGAGAACCATCTTTCACTTCAATAATGTTCATAAAAAAACACCTCCTACCTGGTAGCCACGGCGGGAGGTTAAATCTGATGTTTTCTTTAATCTTTCTTATAAAAATCGCATTCATAGCCATCGGCATCAAGGAGCAGTCCCTTTGCCCAGGGAGGTACTCTGCCCATCTGCTTGCATACCATATCAAGTGACAGGCTTTGATCAGCCTCAATAATAACTTCATCGTGTACATGAGCCACAATGCTGCAAGTGCTAAGTGTCTGCATGGCATACATTAAAATATCACGGGAGATTGCTTGAACAATGTTTTCTACAAACTTGGGTCCATAACTTTCAAGCCGCTCCCATTTTTTTGTAGCACCAACTCCCTCATAAGTAACTGATTCACCTCCGAAGATATTTTCTCCAATACGAGGCTTTACATAGGCAAGCTTTCTGCCAGAAGGAAGAACAATAAACAGCATTCCACTCATGTAATGAAACTTGATATTTTGAACTTCTTGAGACTTTTTTTCCTTAATGCATTTCTTAACTTCTCTATCCACATCCCACCAGAATTTTACGATGTATGGATTGGCCTGCCTCCAGGCATTAACAAGGGGTTTTAGTTCTTCTTCTAAAATTCCCATCTCTAAGGCTCCCATAGCCTTTAAAGCACCCACTGATCCACCATAACCAAGTGCCAATTCTGCAATTTTACCTTTCTGCCTTAAATGAGCATTTACACCATGCTTTTCAACAGGGACTCTAAACATCTGTGATGCCGATGCACAATATATATCACCGCCATTTGCGAAAACTTCATTTCGCCACTGTTCACCCGCAAGCCAAGACAGCACACGAGCTTCAATAGCAGAAAAATCGGCAACAATAAACTTATTGTCTTCTTTTGGTACAAAGGCTGTGCGGATAAGTTGTGAGAGCGTGTCAGGTATATCCTCGTAGAGCATTTCAAGGGTTTCATGATCACCGCTCTTTACTATGCCTCGTGCCTCTTTTAAATCCGGCATATGGTTCTGAGGTAGATTTTGTAACTGCACAAGCCTTCCTGCAAAGCGACCGGTTCTGTTTGCACCATAAAATTGGAACATTCCTCTGGCACGTAAATCTGCACAAACAGCATTCTCCATTGCCGTATATTTCTTAACGGACGATTTTGCAAGCTGCTGACGGAGTTTAAGAACTTCAGACAAGTCATCCGGTGCATCCTTTAATAGTTCTGCCACAGCCTTTTTGCCAAGAGTGTCTGTCTCAAGACCATTTTCAGCGAGCCAACCTTTCATCTGCTGTACCGAGTTTGGGTTATCAAGTTCTGTTATTTCCTGCATCTGATTCATCAACTTAGTATGAGAAATCTCATCTGTAGCAATCGCCTGTTTTACAAAATCCATGTCTACCTTAATGCCGCGGTCATTGATTTCTTGGTCGAGAAGATATTCATCCCATATTTCATCTGGCACAGGAAACTTTATAAGTCTTTGCTGAATTAACATTTCTGTTTCAACATCACGCTTGTTATAGGCTACAAACTTCTGCCACTTTTCCATTTCATCACTTGGTAGATTACGAGTTCTACCGCCATTCGTTTTAGTAGGATTACAAGGTACAGAAAAATATCTGATAAGGTCTTTCCCTTCCGTAAGTTTTTGCTTTTCAAGCCCAAGAACGGCTCCCACACCTTCCAAAGAAAGGGGAAGTCCCATATAGGCTGACCACACCATTGAACATTTCCAAGATGAAGGGTTTAGATAAGATCCAAAAGGATATCCAAGGTAACGAGAAAGGCATACACGTTCAAACTGAGCGTTAAATGCCCACTTAGTGACATCTTCATCAGTTAAGGCATCCAGTATATCGCTAGGTATCTTTTCACCGGCCATTAAATCAATCACCTTAACTTCGCCACCATCAACAGAATAGCCAAACAAAATTATTTCAAAATCATCTGCCTCCACATAGCGATAAACTCCGCTCTTTTGTAAATTGATAGATGAGTAGGTTTCGATATCGATTTCAAGATTCTTCATTTCCTACCTCCATATCTAAAAAATAGGTGGCAGAGGAAGTACCTCCACCACCATCAATCGATCCTTTCTTTTAGGCAAGGAAGTCATCATCTGCAAGCGTTGAAAAATCATCTGCTGCAGACGTCTTTCCACCAAGTGGCTCTCCATCCTTAATTTTTTGAATATTACCCAAACCACAAGCAACACCCTTATTACCGTTTGAGTTGAAAGCGTAGAAGTTAAGTGAAACTCTACCATAGCAACCGCTGTACACTTCGCTGCGATCCATGATTGGCTTAACACTTTTATCTACAATCTGTGGAGCAGTTTTGCTATTGGCATTGATAAAATAATGCCCCTTATAAGCCTCGTCATCACGCTCTACATCTCCGTCACGCAGTGGCAGCTTAATTGCCGCTTTGTTCGGTTTCTTTCCACCAAATTTAGCGATGCCTTCATCAATGGCTGCATCCACTGCAGCATTTATAGCATTAATGGTTTCTGTATCGTCTTTGGGAATAAGCACAGATACGCTGTATTTTTCTGCGCCACCGTTGATGGATACTGGCTCCCATCCGTGAAAGTAAGAAAGCCTTGTGTTTACACCTGTAATAACTTTAGTTCTGTTTTCGATTTTACTCATAATATTAACCCTCCATAATTTCGTTAAATTCGTTTTTTGCATCAGCTACGTTCATCGCCGGTCTTTTATCCGAATTGGGGACAAGAGTCGGCTTGCCCGGTGGTTTATAAATGAGGTTTCCTAGAATTTCCTCAAATTTGGTTTTACCCATCAATTTTTGCATCTCTGTCATAGGGATGAGGCTCTTACGATAAATGTCCTTGTATCCGCTGATGACAGCTTTTTCTGCTACTGCATTTTCATCTTTATACTTTCGAACAGATCGACCTTCCACAACCTTAAAACCATGCCACTCTTTACCGTGATTGACTGCAGCGTCTGTCGCATAAGCAGTTATCTCATTCGCCCATTTGGTAAGGTCGGGAAGAATGGTTAGAACTTCTTCTATCTCACTATCTGTAAGTAACGGTGGCATCTTAAACTCCATCTGTGCTAGTTTCAGATTTTCATCAGCTCTAGCACGACATCTGCTGGATGCTCTGCAGAAAGTACACCACGGACCAGGCATATATTCACCTTCACCTTGATAGGCTTTTGCGGCTTTTGGTTTTAGTTCCTCTTCTGCCCAGGCTTTAAGCTCTTCTACCGGAACAGTCCATGTGCTGACATTTTCTCTTCGTGGTTGAAAAATGGTCATTGATATTTCTTTGATGTCGTATAGGCTGTCATAAATCTCTAAAGCGCCTAATGCATACAGTTTCATCTGTGGATTGTCCTCTGCATCCACTAGCACGCCCATACCATATTTGAAATCTACGATGTGAAGTCTATCATCTGAGATGATCACACAATCTCCTGTCCCAAAACCATCTGGAACATAACAAGAGAAGTCAAGACGTTGTTCAATAAGAACGATAGGATCTGTACAGGACTTTCTTGCAAGTTCTACCTGCTCCATGATGAAGTCAACGTAGGCATCGGTGCATTCTTCCATTTCATCTGAATCATACTCTGATGTAGGCCTCTTACTTCTGATTCGAAGTGCCTTTTTTAGCTTGTGTTCAGAGAGGGCATGGGCTGCTGTACCTTCTTTTGCTGCTTCTCCATTTGTGTTTTCAAACTCAAGCTCCAGCCTTGCAGACGGTAAACAATGAAGCCATCTGTGTGATGAAGATGCAGATAATATTGCATGATTACCCATTGCCAAGAACCTCCGCATCTTTCAAGATGTCAGCATAATAAGCCTTATCAACAGCACTTAACTTGTCAGCACCATACTTCCCGATGATGCCCCGCACTTCAGCGGTAAAGCCAAGCTGACTTTTTTCGGCAAGTACCATTCTCACTTTTTCCAGCGAAATATCCGGCTCATTTGCTTTTTCTGTCTTTGTGTTAGGTGCTTCTTTTGGATCAGAATCGCTATCTGCCATTGCCTCACAAACCGCTTGTATGCTACCAGCAAGACTTCGCATATCATTTACCACATCAAGCAGTAACTTTATTTTGCTCAAGGTCATTTCCTCCTTTCGTCATCTCACAGATAGAGAGTTCCTCGATGCTGTCTCCGGGGATTACAATCGTTACACGCTGTTTTCCCCCAAGAAGGAATCGAAGGATGCGCTCCCTCACGGAAAAGTTACGGTAAGTAACAATTCCACCTGTCTGTGGTTTCTTTGAAACACTAATTTTTAGATTGTGCTTCATTTCCATCACCTCTTTCTGAAGGGCGCTTTTATTTGTTGCCCTCTACCTGGTAGCCTCAGGAGATACATAAATCTGACGGTTTAATAAAAAAATGCCCAAGGAAGTTTTAAACCTCCAAGGGCATCATACTTAGTTAGGGATTTTTAGTTTTTGACCGGCATAGATAATCGTTGATTTCAAATTATTGAGTTTAACAATCTCTGTGTTTTCTTTTAAGGGGAATGCCTCCACATGTAAAAAGGCCGGGCATATTACCCAAGCCTCTCTTCACACTATTTTCGCTTCTTATTTCCTACTGATTTCTGTTGTACTATTTCTTCTTCAGGGGTAATGACTGATATCGTCAAATGTCTGTACCCTTCTTCCACTAAAACCTTTTCTCCTATCCTAAAGCCTAACTTCCCCAACCATTTGCCATGCAGTCTTATGGAGGGGGCTTCCTGATAAAGATAAGTAGATTGACCCGTTATCGATAAAATCCTAGACTCTTTTTCCTCTTTTCGATTCATAATACAAAACTCCTTTCAAAGATATTTTTGAAAGGAAATAAATAAGGCGCACTGCAGAATTGATTATAACCCTACACTGCGCCTTTTGTATCATTATCATTGTGTGTAATAACATAATAAAGTATAATACATACATGGTCGCTGTGACAGCATTATGCTGTCTGTGTTAGGTAGCTTGATTACTCAAGTTTTGCAGTTAAAAAATAGCCTTTGACCCTTGGTGTCATTGACTTGGTACCGATTATTATGCCGCTTTTGATATTTGATTCAGCTGATTTTCTTTTAAAAATGGCTTGAAGAGTTCCGGTAAACTATCAAAGATGGTATCTAACAAGTCTTGAACATGTTGTTCAGATAGTACTAACTCGTTCATTAATGTCT